>DATGNN010000314.1:0-11430 GCA_035306725.1 Chitinispirillaceae bacterium
AGCAAGGAGAAATGAAAAACGACCAGCTTCAGCCCGTGATACTCCAATCAGTAACGCTATAGCTATAGTAGAACCACTTCGTGAAATCCCTGGTATTATCGCGATAGCCTGAGCACAACCGATAATTACTACTTTCCACCACGAAAGGTCTGCAGTGTTGTTTTTACGTATGGAGGAGATAAAAAGCAAAACAGCGGTTACCAGAAGCATTGCTCCGGCTGCTTTGGGGTTAGAGAAAAGATTTTCAAAAAAATCATCAAAAAAAACACCTGCGAACCCTGCAGGTATTGTTCCTATAATTATAAAACCAGCATAACGCCAAGCTGCTTCTCTTTGGGTGCGCTCTTTGGACAACGAATCGGTAACAAGCCATTGTATATCTTTTCTAAGCACTATTATAATTGCGAAAGCAGTACCCAGATGAAGCAGAATGTCCAGAAACAGGCTGCCCTCTGTGATACCGAAAAGATGTTGCATTATTACGAGGTGTCCTGAAGACGAGATAGGAAGGAATTCAGTTAATCCCTGAGTTAAACCCAGAATCGCAGTTATCATATAATCCATGATATTTGATTCCTTTCAATAAAAAAGCCGGGTCAGATCTGATCCCGGCTGAATTCAAATTCAAACACAGACTTTAAAAATGAAGATTTATGCCAGTGTTAAAAAGAAAACCAGCTCCGCCAAGATCAACTCTATCATCTGGTTTTTTGAATGGTATCAGAATTTTTCCATCGAAATATATTCCAACAGGAATCACAGGAAGTTTTACCATTGCACCCAGATCAATGTGACAACCCCAGTGCGGTATCATCAGATTTGAGGTGATTTCCTTTATTATCTTTTTTGACATATCGTAATTATCAAATATTTCACCGCGTAATTCGTCAATTGTATTTACTGTTTCCAGATAAGGTTTCAGTGCATCTTCAATAAGCTTGTTGCTTAATACCGGGGTAGAAAAAATCAGGCTCAGCCCACCACCACCATAAAATTTAACCGTTTTCAGGGCAGGTGGAAACTGATAGATATATTTTCGCACAGTCAGATCAAATTGAAGTTTCATGTATGGGGTTTTGTGAAAACCCCAGAAATCCATGCCAAACCTGTCAAGTGTAACACGGAGAGTATCGTATTGAGCTTCAAACAGGTCCTGTGGACCGTTTATTTCGGACACATCGTCTTTGTATCGTATATCTGATGGAAACAGGATCGAACCGTCATACTCCCACCAGGCAAAGTTTGTAGATAATTCAACAGCATCAATAAATGGAATTATATCCAGATAAAATTTTACTCCAAAATTAAATGGAGTACGGTCCCAGCTTTTGCGGTTTATATACAAAGGAAGAAGATCTGCTGTTATAGTAGTCAGTTCTTCAACCGGAACTGATCCTATACTTCTTGCATCGATTTTTAAAGCTTCCATGGAGATCTGTTCACCAGTGGCGTTATCCATTCTTAATGTAAAATCATTGCCCCAGTGAATGCCGAAACCGATTAGCGCAAATACTGAAGAAGAAAACATGGAAATCAAGAAAATGGCAGTAATGAGACTTCTTCTGAACATAAATCTCCTTTTGGAAAAACAAAAGTAAAGGATTTTTGTGTTAATATTGTAGTAATCAGATGGATAAACAGTACTGTCCAAACGCCAGATTAAATATATATTTGCCTTGAAAAGTAAGTCAAACCTTATGGTGTCGATTAGTTAACGATAGTTGTCGTCAAATTTGAAAAATTGGGACGGACTGTTTTTTTAACTTTTATGACAATTTTCGGAAAAAGGTAAAAAAATAGTCCGTCCCGAAAATTGAAACAAAGGTGAAATTATTTTAGTTTTCAACCTGGTTGCACGTTTAGATGTGAACAAATCCAAACGAATAGAGCAGGTATTAACATTATGCTTATAATCAAATTGTTTCTTATTACATTTCTACCGTTTTCACTGTTTTCTGAACCGGATTCAATTACAGAGATATTATTCAGTGAAAATGAATCGATTGAAACTCTCAGGGGACAGATAAAACGGATACAGGTTTTTAAAGGCCATACACGAGTGTCATCAGGAGGGTTTCTTTTCACAAAAGAAAACGGATTCGTTTATTCATACAAATCTCCATCAGAGTTTATGATGTTTCTAAAAGGAAACATTCAGTATTCTGTTGACCCCGTAAAACTTCTTGGAGTCAGAAAAACGATTGACAAACCAGATCCACTTGCATTTCTGTTACAATCGGGGGTGTGCAGAAAAGATAATCTTCGGTTTCGTGGAAGTGTCGACAACAGACTGATCTGTTCATGTGGTGATTTAAATCTCTATGCAGCTTTCGAAAGACAAAATGGAAGAGCTCTGGTACTGGAGTATTTCGACAGCATCGGAATCTTAAAAGAACAGATCGTGTATAATTATGATTCCAGAAAAGGAGTTGGCCATATACCTGTTTCTGTAGTAGGTCGAACAGTCATGGGGGATCAGATTCTTGTTGATTCAATAATCCTTTCAAAGGTAAAAATCAACGGCAAAATTTCTGCTGAACTTTTAAAAATTCCAGAATCAGTTAACTGGATCGATACTGGCAGTATTAATAATTTCAACAGAATCTCCCAATAATAACTGAAAGTCTCGGGCTGCATTCCCTCCGTTAATCCCTATTTCAATAAAACCTGCTGATCCCATATATGCCAGTCCGGATTGTAGTGGAACTTCCTTATAACATCTCCTCACAGGTAGAGTCAAGAATTTACCGTGAATTTTGGTAACCAGTTGCTTTTGTGACTTATTATCGATCAGATCCGATCTTATATTCGTTATTGCGTTACCGAATCTGTCTATATAAATTATTTGTCCGCATATCTGGTTTTTATTGATTTTAACCTCTGGAAAAGGCAATCTTCTGTAATCTGAGATTCTGGAACCGAACATTTCGGGGATAACACCTTTTGAAATTTGTGCAGCTGCAGGAGCGATCAGGTCGCGGCCATAAAAAGTAGCACACTGCGGTGTTTTGACATAACCGTTTTCACAATTCAACTGGTAAACAGCTATTATATTTTCAGCTTGGCAAATCCAGGAAAGTACTCCGTTATCCGGTCCTGTTAAAAAATAGTTTTCACCCTGAAAAATAACAGGCCTGGAATCAATTCCTGTATCCGGATCTACGACTGTACAAAAGATTGTTCCTGACGGAAATGATTTAAAACATGCAAGGAGAGCAAAAGCTGCTGCACGGGTATCTCCAGGATCTATCTGATGAGTAATGTCAATAACAGTTGATTGAGGAGAGATACTGTAGATGACAGCTTTCATCTCAGCGGCAAACCAGTCTCTTGTGCCAAAATCGGTAAGTAATGCTATAATTGCCATAAGCAAATAAATAATAAAGGACCGGAAATTTCCAGTCCTTTATTAACAGGGGTTATGAAGAGACTTTGGTTAGTATTTTATTGATCCTTTGAGAATATGCAAGAGGATCCGGTACCATTTGCCCTTCAGCGATAAGAGCCTGTTCATAGATCAGATGAACCCATTCTTCCAGTTCGGGATCTTTAGGATCTTTTTCATATCTGGAATTAAGATTTTGAAGAATGAGGTGTTGTGCGTTGATCTCCAGTATTCGTTTGGATTCAGGCACGTCCTGACCCATCGATTTCATCAGTTTCTCCATTTGCGAACTCATACCGTTATCGTCTGCAACAAGACAGGCAGGACTATCCTTGAGTCTGGTAGTAACACGAACCTCTTTTACCTGTTCACTAAGAATGTTTTTAATTCTTGCAGAAAGTTTTTTGAATTTCGATTCTGCCTTCTTTTTTATGTCCTGTTCCTCTTTCCCGAGTTCACCGAGATCAAGATCACCCTGAGTAACAGATTTAAGCTGTTTCCCATCGTAATTATTGATATCATGAACAACCCATTCATCAATGGGATCAACCATAAACAATACTTCAATGCTTTTTGCCTTGAAGATTTCCAGATGAGGGCTTTTTTCTGCAATATCACGGCTTTCGCCTGTTATGTAATAGATATCCTTCTGATCTTCCCTCATTCTGCCTACATACTGTTTCAGTGAAACAAGATCATCCCTGTTTTCGCTCATTGACGACTGAAAACGAATGAGCTCCTGAAGTTTTTCCTTGTTTTCAAAGTCGGTATGAAGACCTTCCTTGAGAACCGGTCCGAATTCATTCCAGAATGTTTTGTAATCATCCGGTTCTTTTTCAGCCATCTCTTTAAGCTTACCCAGTATTTTGTTTACAAGTGTTTTGCGAATCTTGTCGATAACCGGATTGTTCTGAAGCATTTCCCTTGAAACATTCAATGGTAAATCCTCAGAATCTACTATCCCACGTACAAACCTGAGATATTCAGGAAGAAGCTCTTTGCAGTTATCCAGGATAAAAACCCGTTTCACATAAAGTTTAATGCCATGTTTGCGGTCTAAAGAAAACAAATCGAAAGGAGCTTTTGATGGTATAAAAAGCAATGATGAATACTCCATGATTCCTTCTGCCCGTGTGTGCATGGTTGCAAGCGGCTTGTCGAAACCACCCAACTGCTGATAGAACTCTTCATATTGCTCTTTGGTAATTTCTGAAGAGGAACGTCTCCAGAGTGGTTTTGTCTGGTTAATGACTTCTTCTTTACCTTTTTCATTGGGGAGATAGATCGGGAACGCTATAAAATCGGAATATTTTTTGATTATGGAGCGGACCTGCCAGTCTTCAACATAAGAAGATTCTTCATCTTTAAGGTAAATTGTTATTTCAGTTCCGCAATCATCTTTTGAAGCTTCGGTGATAGTGTATTTGTCTTCACCATTAGATTCCCACTGAATCGCCGGTTCATCACTGCCTGCGCGTTTTGAAACAAGTTTCACGCTGCTTGCTACCATGAAAACAGAATAAAAACCAACACCGAATTTTCCTATCAGGTTTGAATCGAATTTCTCATCACCGGTCATTTTTTCCAGAAATGCCTTTGAGCCGCTTCGTGCAATAGTACCAATGTTTTCAATTACTTCCTGACGGCTCATGCCAATACCGTTATCTGAAATCGTTATTGTTTTTGCTGTTTTATCCAGTTTGATATGAATTGCTAACTCTGTATCACTATTGAGGATAGAAGAATTTGTCAACGATTCGAAGCGTAGTTTGTCGAGTGCATCAGAAGCATTTGAGATTAATTCTCTCAAGAACACCTCTTTGTGACTGTATAACGCATGAATCATCAGATTAAGAAGCTGTTTTGCTTCAGTTTGAAATTCCATGCTTTGTGGTTGTGTTGAAGTTGTTTCTGCCATATAAATTAACCTCCGTTATGTAGTAATTCTTCTGGGCTTTGAAGCAAAGAACAGATAAAATAAAAAATGGACGATAGAAATAAAAAGTATTGAATTAAAAAGTTAAATACGAATCTGACAATTTCATTATAATTACAACTAACTTCTTCACGACAAACGAGATTTTCATATCTCAACCCCAACCCGATAACCTGTATCTCGACAGTACTCTTAGTGGGCTATTTCTCATATTCGACAATGCTCATGTGGACATTACCTTTGCTGTATAAAACCCATTTCGTGTTAAATTCATACTTCAACCGAATAACACCCATGCTAAAGTTATCAGATACTTGTCTCCATTTTTGTTTTTTAATTCAAGTAATTTATTAAAATGCCGATAACCTTACAGGAGATGTTTTCTATGCAAATATCTATAAGTACGTTTTTGCATCCTGAATCTTGTATAAAAACTTACAACAGCAGGAATTCTGAATCCACTGTTGAAGACCAAAAAGAATTGATTGAGCTCCGGAGACATGATACAGAGGTTCGTGCCCATGAAGCTGCTCATAAAGCTGCTGGTGGTCAGTATGCCAGTGCTGCTTCATTTCAATACCAGACTGGCCCGGATGGGAAGCAATACGCAGTAGGTGGAGAGGTTTCGATAGATTCATCTCCTGTTTCTGGTAAACCACAGGCAACAATACAAAAGATGCAGGTTGTAAGAAGAGCCGCACTTGCACCAGCAAATCCTTCAGGTCAGGATAGAAGAGTTGCTGCTTCTGCCGCAGCAACAGAAGCCAAAGCCAGGGAGCAACTGAGAAAAGAAAATACAACCTGTTGCTATACCAATAATGGAAAAACTGATTCCGAAACGTATGGTGATATCGATTTAATGGTGTAATGCTGTATTTTGTTTTCTTTTTACTAATCAATTGTGTCTGGTAAAAGAAGATGCTCTCACGATCAGAATTTTAAAGATATTTAGTGACACCAGCGTTGAAAACACGATTTAAACAGCACGAAAGCGCACCTGATTGATACAGTTTAAGAATATAAAACTTTAGTGAGAACTGCTGTTTTCAGACACTAATTTAAAATCCCGTTCGTAATTTCTGCATAGTTGTTTAATCCTGAATTATTTTTAATTTAAATGATTATTAATTATAAGAGAAATCATTGGGTTATACTGATTGCAGCGGTATTGGCAGGTGGGGGCTTTGCTACAGATTCAACTGAAGAGTATTTAAACTCCCAACTACAGGGTACAAATTTATATAATCCTGCGTGGGCAGGAATCGCATCCGCACTTTTGCCAGGTGCAGGACAGTTTTACACGAAGAAATATTTCAAAGCTGGTACATTTGTTGCACTCGAAGCCATAACAGCATCGATTGCTAGCCATCATTACAAAAATTACCGATCGTTGTATGACAGTTACAAAAACATGCAGAGCGGAGTATCTGATGCTAAAAGTCCATTAGACAGTGCTATCTTGAGAGAAGATGCATTATTAGAATATGGCAATGCACGTGAATCGAAAATTCACATGTATAATACATTATCGTGGATGGTTGGCGGGTATCTGTTTAATGTACTTGATGCTGTCAACAGTACATCTTTTTTTGATAATTCTGATACAAAAGATCCTCGTGTTGCCGCATGGCTTGCAGCTATACCGGGTTTAGGTTTGGGACATTTATATAACGGTTCGCTTTCAAAAGCTGGTTTTGTGATAATGACACAGGTTTCTTTGGGTGTTGTAGCTTATAACAACCACAAACTTATGAGAGAGGCAGAGGATAACATATCCCGTTTTATTAAAATGGAAAAGAAAGTTATTAAAGAAAAAGAGGATTTGGAAACAGATATCGACAAGAAAAGCATTGTCGAAAACGTATTATCAGAAAGCTACAAAGACGAGTGGGAATTCAGGCAAAATTCGGCTTTCCGCAATAGAAATACATATTTATGGTATTCCATATTCTTTTATATTTACGGGATTCTTGATGCTGTTGTGGATGCCCATTTGCACGATTATAGAGAAAAAATGAAACTGTATCCTGATCTGGTTCCTGCCAATGACGGGGCTCATTTACAGATCAATTATAAATTTTAAAGGAATCAATTCTCAAAGGATGGTAAATATATGGCTGTAACACTCAAGGATATTGCAGAACGTGCCGGTGTAACTTCCGCTACTGTTTCCATGGTAATTAATAACAAGCCAAACATTTCAGATGCAACCCGCAAGAAGGTGTTAAAGATTGCCAAAGAGCTTAATTATTATCCAAATGTGATTGCCAGAGGACTGGCAACCAGAAAATCCAATTCAATCGGTGTAATAGTTCCCAATCTGGCTTCATCATTTGTAGTCAGGGTTCTTCAGGGAATCAAAAGCACAAACAGGGATATTGATTACACTGTTCAGCTTTTTGATACTGTCGGGCAGAATGAAAATGAATCGCAGCTTTTTCAGCGCCTGGCACGGGAACGGCGTATTGATGGTGTTATACTTATCAGTTCAACCGTTACTGATGAAGAGCTGAATATATTTCGCGATGAAAGTGTGCCCAGCATAGTTGTAGCCCGAAAGTGCGACAGCCTGGATTCTGTTTATGTCAATAACGAGATGGGGGCATGTGATGCAACGGATTATCTCATTGAAAAAGGTCATACACAGATAGCATGTGTGATAAGCAACAAGCTTGGATTACCAACAAAAGAACGTCTGGATGGGTATAAGCAATCACTTTCAAATCATAATCTTTCATTTCAGGAAGATCTGGTGTTTGAAGTTGATGATGATGGTATAGCAAGCGGTATAGAGGTATTTAGCCGTATTCGTGAGAGGCAGCCGGCTGTGAGTGCTGTATTTGTACCTGCAGGAGATATGGTTGCAATTGGTCTTATTAAAGAGGCAAAGAAAAGAGAATTAAAGATTCCGCAAAACTGGGCTGTTGTAGGGTTTGATGATATCCCGGCTGCTGAAGTTGTTGAACCGTCACTTACAACTGTTCGTCAGCCTAAACTTGAAATGGGTGATTACGCGATAAACATGATTGTTGATAAGATTGAAGGCCGTGAATCTGGTATCAAGCATAAAGAGCTTCCGACGAAGTTTATTATCAGGGAGTCTGCATAAATTATATTGGTACCATTAAGGTTAAATAACAGGGCTTTAAATTCGAAGTATTGATATATAGAGCGAATAATCTTTCCTTTCTGATAAATACACGGGGGTGTACTGGCTTTCGACGGGAAATGGGAGATATTGAACAGCATGTCGAGGATATCGGTTGGCCTCGTTAATCATCCGGTAAAATTATAATTGCCGAAGATTATTCTTTCGCAATGGCTGCTTAATAAAGCGGCAACTTGAGCAGGGAGCGCACTTCTTTTTGCTTGAGCAGTTTAAGGTGCTGGTCCGGAAAAGGGTACTGGTTTCCGGATGAGATTTTTGGTACTGGGCACATTGTAAGCGGGTTTGTCGGCGTACGGTGTGTCGAGATTAAAAGACAGACTAAGCATGTAGCGGTTCATATTGATCGTTTTTCGGACAGGGGTTCAACTCCCCTCACCTCCACCATTTTTTTTGTTTATTATTTTATACAAATTTACGCGTGGACAAAGCATTTGCTGACATGACCAGCTAAAAACGAGACATGCTCTTCAAATAAGAACGCTAAAGTCGAGATTTACACTATTTTGAGTCACTGGCACGAAATATGTTAGGATTTAGAATTGGCTTGAAGAATGGGGCGTTAAAAGATATATTATTTAGTTAACAATACCTGCCACGCCTCTCTTTGTGGATGCGCAAAATGATGGGTTTTTTTATCTTAAAATTTAATATCTATATTAAATTAAATATTTTATGAAAACTGCTACACAAACAAAAAAGCAGAAAGAAGCAGCAGACTGGTCATTACGCCCACGAATAGAAGTCAAAAAAGAAAAACACTATTCTGCAGACGAGCTTATTGATGCGTATTTCAGGGGTAGAAGAGACCAGTTTGAAGAGGACAAAAAAATACTTCTTGAATCTTTTTCTGAAAACCTCAAAAGAGCCAAACAGGTTTGCGAGGAATTCTTCCTTTCTCTTGAGCAGAACGAGGTCGGTTGTTCCTTCGTTTCTTTGAGAGCTATGACCATTTCTCATTTCGACGCAATTTTTGTTGTTCCAAAACAAAAATTTGTAGCACTCGACTTCGATGCCATTTATCGTCTGGCACGGGAGAAGAAAAAAGAAGTAACAACAAACACTTTCAATTTCTCTTTTTCATTTATGCCTCTCACAGATTCCCTGAACGAGGGGCGGATGCTGACTGATGGCTACATTATGAAATATGCAAAAAAAGATTAGTATAGATCACGCAAGGCATAATGAAAAGGTATGCAAATACCTGAATAAAAAACCTGAATTTGCGGATTGGGTTATCACAACTGCCTTCTATTCTGCATTACATTACCTCAGAAATAAAATTTTTCCTGTCAACATTGCTAAAAACGGAAAAAAAATAAAGGTTACCGATTTCGACAATTACTGTCTAATAAAGCATATCAACAAAGGTAAGCACAGCACTTTTTCCAATCTTGTTGAGGAAATAGCTCCAGAATTATCCGACCATTATAATCAGTTAAAAGATCTCTCCTGGACTGCACGATATAACTGCTACGAATATGATCGGGAGTTATCAAACCTTGCTATGAAGAAACTTGAAATCATCAAAAGCAAATGCCACTAATCCCTGTCCCAATTACTTCTGATAAGCCCCTGAATGCCAGAAAGAAATGCAACACTATATTTTGGTCCATAACCTTCCATGTTTCTGGTTAAAACAAAAAGAACATGAATCGGGTTTAAAATTGATGAATCGTTTTTTTTTGAAAAAAACATGTGAATTAAACAGATTCCGGGTATCGGGTATCATTTTCGTTTTATTCAAAAACTGATAATTAAACTCCGGAATAGGTGCCGGTTTAAACCGGAATATACAAACCCCACGACTGCAACGGTTGCGAACCCCATTAATCTTTATCAGTGCGAACCTTTTTACATTGCCACTGACGCTTGCGGCTGCGACGGCAAGTTTGATTCATACAAAACTTCTGGTTGCTGCGGTTGGGGGAAAACGTGCATCTGCAATGCTCGCATACCTTTTTTTTCATAGATATTCGCCTGAAAGTGTAAATCTAAAAAGCTAATTTCAGGAAAATTATACAGGGGGGGTTTTATTGAAATAAAACAGGTGGAATTTATCTGAAAATTATAAAAGCTGGATCACTTCGAATGTGATTTTTCTTGATGCACCGGGTATTTTCAGCAGTTTCGAGAGGAAATGGAAATGATTTTCACCTTCCTTGCCGAGCGTTATGAAAGAAAAAGCATCATGATTACCAGTAATCTTGTTTTAGCGAGTGGGACAAAATATTCAAAGATCCTATAACTGCTGCTACCGCAATAGACCACCTTGTACACCATTCCACTAATCTCGAATTATAATGAATCGATAGCTACAGAACTAACCACGCAATAAAAATTAAAGAGAAAGGAGTCAAAACCAACTATAAAATTAAAAGTAATGGGAAAATTTGTTCATTATCGATGAGAACTTTTAATTGTCGTTGACCAGTGTTGATTTGAATGGTTTACAATTGATTGCCTCAAAGGGTATGAGATTGTAAAATTTGTTAATATATTTGATAAACACCGATCTGAACCTGATAAATCAGTTCTTTAACATCAAAAAGAACGGGAGTTGGAACTAGGACAAAAAATATCGTCATTCAAAATAAATTTATCTTGATATTAAATTTTGGATATCTTTGCGAGATGTCGAATTAAATTATCATGAATCATTTAATGAAGAATAAAGTAGTCTATATAACTGTTTGAAGGATTCTGTTATAGTGCTCGAAAGAGATCTTGTCTTCTTTGTAATGCCGATATTCGCATTTTTTCAAGGAATCGAAATCATTTTTTATCAAAAAAGATTTTATGTAGGTTGTAACAGATGTGGAAAAAGTTAGATCGAAATCAATTGCTGCAACTATAGCCCTTACAACATTTGTCAAATTTCCGGGGTTGCATTCAATGTAATCAGTGTCATTTTTGATGAAATCTATCGTGCGAGACTCTATT
>DATGNN010000315.1:0-5522 GCA_035306725.1 Chitinispirillaceae bacterium
CAGGATGAGCAATTGTCTCGGTAATAAGTTGGGCCAGAGTTGTACCTACAGCCAGAGCTCCATTTACCAGCTCAACCACTACCTCTACAGTTCTTTGGGCTGCCCATGAGATCAAATCAGACAGCGCATAACCTGCTTCCAATAAGCCTTCCATTATTTTTGAGAGACCTGGAAGCAGATCATTTTCCATATAATTAAGCAGATATGCTACTGAATTCTTTACACGAACAGTTGCTTTAGCCAATTGTTTGAGTGCTTTCGCTCCAGTAGCCTGTGCCCACTCGATTACATCATACAGTGCAGTACCGATATCTTCGATAACAGTCAAAATGGTATCGAAAACATTGTCAGCCTGTTCCATAGCCCAGTTCAACACTTCAGTAACGCTGTTTTTTACAAATCTTATTGCCATAACGGTTTCACGCCACAATCCTGATGTCAAATCTTCACCACGCTCAATCAACCAGTCCAGTACCTCACCAACCAGACCCAGAGTCTGCAGAATCCCGTTAACAATTTTGCGAAAAACGTAATAGCCTTTTTCAATAACAGCTTCAAGCATTTTTGCAACAGTTGCACCTGCTTCCAGTGCAGCTTCAATAAAACGGGCTGCGGTTTTGTATGTATATTCAGCCATCAGTGCAGTAAACTGGGCAACTGTTTTACCAAGTTCAAAAGCTGCTTTAATAGTTTTTTTCAGCAGGTCCATACTCATCCCTGCAATATCACGCAGAAAGTGGTAAAACGACCTGCCAATTTGGAATACTGCACTCACTAATTTCTTGATTGCTGCGAAACCCTTTTCAGCAATAGAAACAATCATATCTTTAATTGCTATGCCAGCACTAAGCAGGCCATTTACAATTTTACCCGCTGTTTCTATTGCAGCTTTGGCAATATAAGACATAAAATCAGCAACAGTTTCTCCGAGTTCATACGCTACCTTTACCAGCTTATCTATAAAATCGGCGCCCGCCTTTACCAACTCGTTTAATAGAGTTGAAATGGAATATCCCAAACTTCTGAGAGCTAATATCACGTCTTTAAAAGCTGAAACAGAACGTTCAACTATCGCTTCAATGATACTGATAACAGTTTTTCCGATTTCCAGCAGTGCCCGTACAGAATTTTTAATGAGCATATATCCATAATCAGCAGCCTGCGCCAATACGTTACCAATAGATTTTCCCGCCTTGACAAGTGCTTCAATTCCTTTTTTGACAACATCATAACTTTTTGAAGCCATCCATTTGAGAAATTCCCATAACTGCCGTCCTAAATTATCAATTGCTTTGATAATGTCAATAAAACTTTCAAGAGTAAACGTTATTGCCTGTTCAAGTACCTCATATAATGATTTACCGATATCTATCAGTCCCTGAACCATCTTTTTAATTATTTGATATCCGTGGACCACAGCCGCTTCAAGCATTTCTTTTACCGTTTTACCCGCTTCAATAAGTGAACGTGCCAGACTTGCAACCTCATCAGCCACCCAGGTAACAACATCGACTATTGCTTTTGTAAACTTTTCGACAGTATCCAGGGCTGCATCCACCACAGCTGTTACAGCATCGGATATGGCATCTGCAACATCCTCAAAAAAACTTACAACAGCAGAATCGAACTCACCATCAGGATGAGCAACTTGTCCTTTTTCCAGACGTCTTATTTCGCTACCAGCATCCCTGAGCCAGTATAACACCTCTTTTATAGCATCGGGGTCATCTTCACCTGAATCGGTTTTAACGAAATCTTCCATTATCGTACGGGCCTGAAAACGGGGCAACTGGCTAATGGCATGAACCACCCCGCGTCCCTGTCCGGCATTACGATATCCGCGTATCACAACCTTGCGCTCCTCTTTTTCCATTAATGCCAAAGTCTGGAACAACTCGCTATGATCTCTGCGATTTGGCAATGTTACAGCAAACACTTCAGCAGCCTTCAGTGCTTTTTCCGGGTTCCTCCTGTATAACGTATGAATTGCAGGTGCCAATTCAACCGGTTTATAGTTTGAAGTTTTTATTGCTTCACACAACATTGCTTTATTCCGGTAAGAAACCTTTTCAAAAGCTTTGACTATCCTGTTATCCGGATTTTCCTGCATGTGCAATACAGATCGGGTTGTTGTCGCTTTTTTATTACGGGAACGTACTGGAGCAGCACTTTTCCCCTCCGGTTTTTTTTCAGAAACGGAAACCGTATTGCGGTTTTCCTTCTTTACACTCTTAACTATCTTCTTCAGCTTTTTAGCCGTTAACTTTTGTTTTTTCTGTCTCATTCCATTTGTGGTGTTTTTTTTAATACCCAAAATTTCCTCCTTCTATCAGGTCGCAGGTATTTTATATCAGTTACTTCTGCATTAATTCAGTAAAGTTAAAAACTGATTTAAAATCTATTTTTCCTGTTTGTTATTTATGTAAATATCCGGCCAGCGGTCATTTCCGCTATGAAAAGTAAGACGCACGAAATCCTTTTTCTTGTCGGTATTTATATTCCAGACATACACTTCATAATCATAAATATCATGTTCATGACCATACTGAGTAGCACACCAGACAAGCCATTCACCGGTCTGGTCCAGTTTTGGGAAATATTCATGTGATCTTCGCCCTGGAAGATCCATGAAACGAATTTTCTTTGGAACTTTCAAGCCTGCAATTTTATCAACTGGCTTGCCGTCTGAATCAATCTCTATTGCAAGCACTTCTGTACTTCCATTACCCTGCCCCTCATTCATCCGTAACACTCTCCTCCCATCAGGAAACCAGTCTATCTGACATCCTTTCCCGGTACTGTACCATTCACTTTTTTGAAAATTCCATATACCGGTTTCCATAACAGATCCCCGAAGAGTCATTGCAAGCAGTTTCCCGTCAGGTGAAAGCTGTGGCTGCTGAGCTATTGTACCTTTTTTGAATTTTTCTTCAGTATTGAGCAGTACCTTTTCACTGCTGTCGGAAAGATCCATAACAAACACCTTTGCACCCCGTGCAAAGACAATCGAATCACCAGACGGCCGCCAGGTGCCCCAGCAACAATTTTCTGCAACTCTACTCTCGCTGCTGCTGTCAATATCGGTTACCCATAAATCCCATTTATCATAAGTATCAGCATCTTTTTCTGCTGTCCATCCATATTTTGATCTCGCAAAAAGTACCCTTTTCCCTTCAGGACAAAACCTTGAATACCAGTCAACATGATCCCCGCTGGTTAACTGTCTCTTGTTGGTACCATCTGCATTCATGATCCAGATATCATGCCTGCTGTTTGAACGTGATGAAGACCATACGATTGAACCATCAATTTTACCTTTCAGGGACTCCAGTGACTCCTTTTCCTTTTTACTGATTTCACCTGCAGAACCCACTGGCGCTTCCTGAGCAAAAGCAATAACTGCCATCAAGGCTATTAGAATAATTACAGCCGATTTTTTCATTTCCTTCTCCCTGTACTTAATTTTCCGCAAACTTTCGAGAATATTCAATTTTCAATTTTCTGTTTATTTTTAAATTCTTAAAACATCTTTTTACTTTAATTTCCAATCGTGTTAAAATAACCTGCGCTCTCATTTGGTATCAATATCAGAAAGAAATTTTTTAAAATAAAATAACCCTTCATCAGAAAGTTTCCTGTCCGGCATTCTCTTTACAATAGTTTTTTCAATTGAATCAACCACACCTTTTCTGCTTAAATCAATTTCAGAGCCGCACAGTGAATCTGCTATAAAAAGCACCTCGGCTCCATCAGTCCATGCCAATGCCCAGTTTTTATCGTTATGCAGCATCTTTATAAGTTCCTTGTATCTATCAACTGTGGCCAGCGGCAGTACGACCTGGGTTATATTGAATTTTTGGGCAGTTGGTGCAAACAAAGCGGGATAATCCACTATAGCCAGATACTCCGCAAAAAACTCCCTGCTTCTCAGGGACAATCTTGTGTCAATAAATACTTTTTTATCCGGATAGAGTTTCCACAACAGATAGCCACCATATCGGTCTGCATTGAAAACATTCCCTTCAACAGAATTTCTGACAAGATATTCTGCACTGTTTACAGGATGTGTAAACGGTGCAATGTTCCCGCTACACGACTGGAGAAGACGTAAATGCTGAATCAGACAAAATACCGGCAAAAATACAAATATTATCATGACAATTTTATAAGCTTTCCTGCTTTTCATGACAGGTTTCAAACTGATATGGTCTGTATTCCAGAGAACCAAAGGAACCAGTACAAAAAGATAGAGTATAAGGTTACGCTGAGCCATATACGCCGGGATTGTAAAACAGATCACGCAGAACAGATGAGAAAACCGGATCCATCCAGGTGAAAAAGCAAGAGAAAGGACCGCTGATGCAGTAATGAGTAAAAATGTAACAACATAACCTGTATAGCGGGTCCCGGTCATTGATAATAAAGGTGTGTTCTCAATAATATTGGCTGAATAGATATTTTTCATTGATGGGTTGATCTGCAGAAAAAGCCTGAATGGAAACAGTAAACCATCTGTACCATAGGGATTTATAACAGATACTGCAGGAAGCAGCATCAAAATAACCGCAAAAAATAACATCTGTTTTTTTCCTGGAACAGGCTTGTAAGAAAACAGATCGTGTGCTTTTACCGATAGAACTGAATTTATGATTTCCCCGAAAAAAAAGCACCCGCACAAAACCGGACCCAGCCAATATAGCCCCTGGCTGTTGGTCCATAATATCTGCAAGGGTAAAAGAAGTAACAGGTTTACCGGTTTTGCTGTCCTGCAGAATCGTTCCAGTAGATAAAAAAACAGAGAAATAAACAATAGTGTAAATAAAACAGGACGCATAGGAACAAGATAGCGAAAGATATATAAAGCAATAAGAAAAACCGACAATTCGAGTATCGGAAATTTTCTCCTTTTAACAGACCTGAAAAGTATAATTGTACATAAAAAAAGAATCGCTGCTTTAATTACAAGTAATCCTGACAAACCGCCTGAAGAATATACGCCAAACATGACTGTCTGGAATAACCAGTGAAGATTAATCCATGTGGTTGTTTCGGGTGTTGTATAGGAAAAGGGATCAGTATTGAAAAAGGTTTTTTGCGCAACCATTTCACGCCCCGAAACCAGGTGCCAGAATATGTCTGAATCGGTTATGGGGTAATACACAAAAAGGGCTGCTGCCAATGCCGGAAGAACCCATTTCAACAGTTTTACTATTTTACTGTTTTCCATTTGTTATTCTGTCTTAGTTCCGGGCTGATCATTTCGGAACAGATAACGGTTCCCACTCGAGTGAATAATTAAAAATATCCCTCGAAACCATAAGGTAAATTACAAGATGTTTCGACTGAATTTCGTCTTGTCTCATACGCAAAGCTTTATTGGGTACCAGAGGTCCTCCGCCCCAGCTTGTTATTATATCTATTGGCATCCGGACTTTGGCCGCGATATGTGCACCGACTCCAGCACCTTTACAATCTACCGTTTCGAAAGCACCTGTGAAACTGTCTCCTACAAGCATGACAGG
>DATGNN010000316.1:0-37539 GCA_035306725.1 Chitinispirillaceae bacterium
ATATCCTTTGCACCGGGATTTCGAAATAATTGACACCAGGATTAATTTTTACCGAATCCCTGAACCGCCACTTCGGACTGTTATACTCCATTTGCATCATGAAAGGTGATTGCTCAAATGAATAGCATTCCATTACGAAACAATCAAGTAGAGAGGTCTGTTTGTCTATTCCTGCTGAACACAGGATTTTTTCCCTTACATTCGAGTATATTTTATACAATATACGCTGAGGATTATAGTAAGTTAAATTCAGGAGATCGGATGGTTTAAGAGGATATGATATAAATGTAATCAGTTTTATCATTTTAACAATGACAGAATCAATTTTCTGAAATCGTTTCATGTCATCTATTGTTAAAACACCAGGATATAGAACTGTTCCAAGCTTGGCCCACCTTTTAAAACGTACATCTGCTCCATAATTAAAAGCACCTTTAAAAATGGGGTTATTATAAATCCCATAAGTCATTCTTACACATCTTTTGTCTATTCTCTTTTCGTAAAGAGGACAACTGTGATAGCACTCCGGTGGAGAACATTCGAGGCAATGTTCCTTCCAGAAAGTCACCTGTGCAGAATCTACATTTTCCGGTGAAAGATTTGTTTTGAACGTTTCTGAAAACGGTTTCTCTTTTTTCCAAAGTTTTTTATTTGAAAATTCCTGTTCCCACATATGTTATCCTGCTTTTTTCAGTTAAATTCGAACGAACGTTTTTTTACCGGTTCTATCCTCAACAGACCAAGGAGTTTACCGATGTGATCACAGTTTCTTACGAGATATCTCATGAAATAGTGATGTCCTGCGATCTGTAAAAAGGGAAGTGTAATGGTATAAATTCCAGAGGCGATCAGACTTTTTGCAGTCGAGATACTGCATATTTTACTTTTTTTTGCATTCATGGCTCCCCGTAAAAGAGCTCGTTTGAGATAGTACACACGCGAAAATCTTTCAACAGGAACAGCCTCCCAGACAACTGCTTCATTACACCATACAAATTTTGCTCCCCTATTTATTGCAGATTCAAAGAATCGGCTGTCTTCACCACCGGTTGTTCCATACTTTTCATCAAATGGATTGTTTTCTTTACCAAATACACTCATTCGAAATAGTACATTTCCTGTTCTTGTATATTTTGGATTGTTCATGAGTGTACCGGTTACGAATGCTTTCCGGTTGCATATTCCGCTTTTAACAAGCCATAAAGGTGGAGTTAAATCAAAAAATGGTACGACAGGACCTAATACCCCGTCTGCTTCATGCTTTATACATTGTGTATAGAGATTGTGAAGCCAATTACTGTCCGGAAATTCATCATCATCTATAAAGGCCAGAAACTCCTCATTACAGTTTTTCACTATCCTGTTACGCACTCTTGAAATATTTTTTCGGGATTCTACCATATACCGAAGATCATATGCTACGCTTTTTCCAGCTTTTTTAACTATGTCTTCTGCCGACCCATTAATGTCGTTATCCACTACCAATACCGAATACCCGAAACCTTTTTCACAATACTGTTTCGAAAGTTCGGTTAACAGTTTTTCCAGATATACGGGACGTCTATACGTACAAATACCTACTGTAATCATATAAATAATAGTACTTTAGCTGTTTTTCCCCATGATGAAGCTCTTTATGGGTATAAAAGAGCAAAAAGAATGACAAATTGCTCTACATTGTCATTACAACAATATTTACAGCAGAAAAGAATCACAGACTGTTTTAAATATTTTAAATGTATTTATTTGTAAATCGGTTAAAAAACTGGAAGATTACCAACACTATTCAGGATTTTTATCTGCATTCCGAGATTCTGTACAACGGTCTGGAAATAATAGAGCAGTACGTCTAAAACAGTATTGCAGAATACAGATCCGTCACAACCAATAACATCAAAAAATCTTTCGCCTGCTAAAGTATCACTATTTGCAGAAAATTGCTTACACCTTTACTCCTTTAACCAATGGATCATTCTCCACTATTATAAGCCGTTTTGGCGATACGGACGACTACCTGTTTTTCTTGGGTCCAACATTTCAATGGTCGGTTTTTAAAAGTATCGATCTGACTCTTTGGGGACAGTTCTTCTACGAAACTGCTTTCAGTGATTATAACACATTAATCGCTGCTGAAATCAGATGGTCTTTTTGATATTTTATAATCTGTTTTTTTTATTTATATTAAGTGAAAATAATTATAACTGTCACTTTTAATTTAATCGCTAAAATGATTACATCAAATCAAGCCAAAAACGGTTTTAATCCTGTAATTTTGCTTTTTTGTTTCCTTTTACTTTTTTCAACAATCCTTGCAGAAAATCTAAAGAAAGCAGATTTTACTGGAGTTAAATCAGATAAATATAGAAAACAAACTGAAGCGGATCTTGAAGAGAATCGTTTTCAGAATGAAATAAACTCCTTATTTGATTCCAATTATGATGATATTGATACAACCGGCTGGCTCATTAACAAAATCAATGGTTGGCGTTTTGATTATTCAGCCTTGAATGATACACTACGGATACCATTTATTGATTCTCTTCATAAACGCTATTTTACATTCCCTTTTAAAAACTACACTACTTCACCATTCGGTTCCAGACGAGGATTCTGGCATTTTGGCCAGGATATCAAATTACGGGTTGGAGATACTGTAAAAAATGCACTTGACGGGATTGTACGTATCATTGTGAATGACCGTTATGGATATGGAAAAGTTGTTGTTGTCCGCCATCACTATGGACTTGAAACGCTGTATGCTCATCTTTCAAAGACATCAGTAAAACAAAACGACAAATTGAAATCCGGTGATATAATCGGCCTTGGTGGAAGAAGCGGCAGAGCTACAGGAAGCCATCTTCACTTCGAAATCCGGCTTTATGGACAACCTTTTGATCCCAATCTTATTATCGATTTTGAAAACTATACTGCAAGAAGTGATACGCTTTTTTTGTGCAAAGATAATTTTTCTTACCTTACAGATCTCAGAAAAACAGTTGTACATACAATCCGTAAAGGTGAAACTCTCAGTGCAATTGCAAAACGCAATGGAACAACCGTACAAAGCCTCTGCAAACTCAATGGTATCAAATCAAGCACAATTCTACGTATTGGAAGACGCCTTATAGTACGAAAAGGTTCAAATCAATTCCACAATACTTACGTTGATATCTTTTCCAATTCCGGTACTTAAATCATGCTTCATGATATTTTCGACCATTAAACTCTGAAGACTTCTATTTTTTACCTCGATTACGGCAACGATTACGACAACGATTACGACAACGATTACGACAACGACAACGGCAACGGCAACGACAACGACAACGATTACGAAACTGGAAAAAGGCCTCGCAGATATGACCTTAAGACATAAAACCTAAACATTTGAATCTGAATCCATCGATTCGGTTTCGAACTGTTCCTGATACTCCATTTGCAACATTTTTTGTTTTTTACGGGATCTGGTCACCATAAACCCGACTACTGCAAGCAACAGAATCAGAAACCATATCAATGATGAATCGGAAAAAAGAAATGCAAAACGATACCTGGACGAAATCTCCTTTGTGAGGATATCCTGAAGTTCACTTGTTGTCAAACCATAAGTACGAAGTGCAGCAGTTTCAAATTTACGATATTTAACGGCATTATTTAACAATTCGGGTAAAAGATCATACCCATAATTATCGAGTAAAAATCTCATCGCGAAATGGCACTGACTGTAAGCTATGCGTGCTTTTGCTTCAGGAAAAAAATTCAATCTTTCGATGGAATCAAGAGGTATCAGCGAATTAGTCAGAATTGCCTTTGATAAAATTATATGCTCATCAAATGCGATCTCTCCCGAAAGCGCCATCGCCAGGCCCTCATGAACCCATCGGGGTATTCTGATATATCCATATGTACGGTTTACAGCAATATGCACAAGTTCATGAAGAGTCACTTTGAGAAGGTCAGATGAATAGAATGCTGAAGGACGATCAACAGGAATAATGATAGAATCGGTTCCTATTGCTCCACCCCCACCCCATTCCGGAAGCCTCACGCCCAGAATACGCTCTTTTTTTGCGGAATAAAAAATTATCGTAACAGGTTCCGGCTCATCAATAAAACCAGGCTGCAGAATCTGACGAATTTTCACATACTCTTCATGTAATACAATTGCACTGAAATCTGGCGGTACATACCCTTTCAGTTTTATTTCAACAGCGAAAACTGTTGACAAACATGAAATAACAAATAACATTATAGCTCTGTTAATCGAATTCATCTATTCAAAACTATATCAGGTGCATATTTATAGTCAGAAAATAACGTCTTGTTTATTAAGGTATTCTCAAATACCGGGTGCGTTTATTATATTTTGGAACTTAAACGACTGGCGCAATCAAGGTGGGTTTAACCATCGGGGAGTAATTCTGATCTACCGCGCGCCTGGGTAGACAGGTCAAACTTTCAAAAAAGGAGACCTATTATGCCCGATTCAGCAGTTTCAGCTTATCTTAAAGATAAAAGTCCTGATCAGATCGACACTGGTTTCCTTGCTTATCTAGCCAATCTGACACAAATTTCTGCAGTATTACCACAAGCTTCACGTTACATCGTTAAAGAGCTTGCCGACCAGCGAAGCAATCTTAAACTGATAGCCAGTGAAAATTACTGTTCTCTTTCTACACAACTGGCAATGGGTAATCTTCTTACAGACAAGTACGCTGAAGGTTTTCCATTTCACCGCTTTTATGCGGGTTGCAGTAATATAGACGAAATTGAAGCTTACGCTTCTCAACAGGCATGCAAGCTTTTTGGCTGTGATCATGCTTATGTCCAACCTCACAGTGGAGCAGATGCGAATCTGATTGCATACTGGGCGATTCTCAATAACAGAGTTGAGATACCGGCTCTTGAAGAACTTGGTGAAACCAATCCTTCAAACCTCTCCAATGATAACTGGAACAAAATCCGTGCAAAAACAGGAAACCAACGCCTGCTTGGAATGGACTATTATTCCGGTGGACATCTTACGCATGGATATCGTCACAATGTATCTGCACAGATGTTTGAAGCCTTTAATTATGGCGTTGACAAAACAACCGGACTCCTTAATTATGATGAAATTGAAAAAATGGCTCTTGATATTAAACCGCTGATTCTTCTTGCCGGTTACAGTGCTTATCCACGTGCAATAAATTTTGCCCGTATGAGAGAGATTGCAGACAAAGCCGGAGCTGTTTTTATGGTTGATATGGCACACTTTGCCGGACTGGTTGCCGGAAGTGTTTTTAAAGGAGAATACAATCCGGTTCCTTATGCACATGTGGTAACCACAACAACTCACAAAACACTTCGCGGCCCTCGCGGTGGAATGGTGTTGTGTACAAAAGAGTTTGCCGACAGTGTAGACAAAGGATGCCCTCTTGTCATAGGTGGTCCCCTTGCTCATGTCATGGCCGCAAAAGCTGTAGCTCTTACAGAAGCTGCCAGTGACAGTTTTAAGCAATATGCAGAATCAATAGTTGAAAATGCATCTGTTCTTGCACAATCCTGTATCGAAAAAGGTCTGACTATTGCAACAGGCGGAACAGATAACCATCTGTTCCTTATAAATGTAACTCCGTTTGGAATCACAGGAAGACAAGCAGAAAGCGCCTTGCGTGAATGTGGCATTACTCTGAACCGAAATTCTCTTCCGTACGATCCCAACGGCCCCTGGTACACAAGCGGCTTGAGAATAGGTACTCCTGCTGTCACAACCTTAGGTATGGGTAAAGAAGAAATGCAGGAAATTGCATCTGTGATTCATCTTGTTTTATCCAATTTAAAACCAGATACAGTTAAAACCGGAAATAATGCAGGTAAACCGAGTAAGGCGAAATATGTAATAGATCAGAAAATCGTAACAGATGCTCATAACAGAGTAAAAGTTCTTCTTGACCGTTATCCGGTTTATCCGGAACTGGATCTGGAATTTATGGAAAAATATTTCTGTTAAGTATCATTTTATTTTTTTATCCAAATAACTGCAGAGATAATTTTTACAAATTATCTCTGCTTTTTATTTTGATTCTTTTTAACAGCAGATGGTTTACTACAGGTTGTTAAATAAACAGATTGTATGCCGACTTGTCGGCTTTTTCCAGGTATGTTGCTACTCCACCTATCTCCACTCCTTCATCCTGTGTGGTGCCGAACAGGCAGACTGCGAAACAGGTTTAATATATTCCAGTTCACTTGAAACATTTCTGAATGAAGTATAAGTCTTGTATCCACCAGAAAGGTTACGGGCTTTAAAACCATTTTGAACCAGAATTCTTACAGCTATATATCCCCGGATACCAACCTGACAGTAAACATTTATCATTTTGTTTTTATCAAGCTCATTCAATCCGGATCTGAGGTTGTCAACTGGAATATTTATTGCGTTATCAATTGCTCCCTGTTCAAACTCCTCTATTGTACGCACATCCAGAAGTATTGAATCTGGTTCATTTCCCAGTATGTCTTCACAGTAAAAAACCGGCATTGTCCCGTTCAATATATTTTCAGCAGTAAACCCAGCCATGTTCACGGCATCTTTTGCACTTCCATACGGCGGTGCATAAGATAATTCAAGTTCCGAAAGGTCCATAACTGTCAATCCATGGCGTATTGCAGCAGCGAATACATCAATTCTCTTATCAACGCCATCTTTACCGATAAGCTGAGCGCCAAGAAGCTTTCCATTATGAGGAGAAAAAAGAATTTTTATGGTAAGAGGGTATGCACCGGGATAATAGGATGCATGATTTGATGAATGGGTATAGGATTTAAGATAGTCAATTCTATTTTTTTTTGCATTTTTTTCATCAAGACCGGTTGTTGCGGCTGTAAGATCAAAAATTTTACAGACAGCAGTACCCTGAGTATTTTTATAAACAGAGTCTCGACCGTCAATATTGTCTGCAACAATTCTTGCCTGACGATTTGCAGGACCCGCAAGGGGAATATGAACCTTGTTTCCGCTCACGAAATCGGTTACCTCAATTGCATCTCCAACAGCATAAACATCTTCAATGCTGGTCCTCAGATGTTCATCAACAATTATTGCACCACGTTCATTCAAACTGATTCCAGCTTCTTTTACAAAGCTTGTATCAGGTTTTACACCAATAGCCATAATGGCAATATCGACATTTACCATTTCATCATTATCTATAAACAGATCCAGTTTGCCATCACTGTTTTCCTTGAACTTCCTGACTCCGTTATTTAATCTTAATTCTATTCCGTTAAGAAGAAGGTGTTGATGAAGAATCTGAGCCATTTCCTTATCTGCCGGTGCAAATACCTGGTCGAGAAGTTCAATGAGAGTTACATCAATTTCTCTGTGCCTTAAATTTTCTGCCATCTCAAGCCCGATAAATCCCCCACCTATAACTGCTGCAGATTTTACGTTTCCATTATCAATTAATTCCTTTATTCGATCCATATCTGCAATAGTTCTCAAGGTAAATATTTTGCTGCTTTCCAAACCCGGTAAGGGAGGTTTTACCGGCTCAGCACCTGGAGACAGTACCAGAAAATCATATGTTTCCTCATAAGTTGTCTCATTGCTTTGGACTTTTACACACTTACGGGATGTATCAATAGAAACGACTTCAGATTCAGTTCGCACATCAACATTAAACCTTGTTTTAAACTCTTGTGGAGTTTGCACAATCAGGTTTTCACGCTCCTTTATAGTCTCACCAATGTGGTATGGGAGCCCACAATTGGCAAACGATATATACGGTCCTCTTTCGAACATGACAATCTTTGCTGTTTCATCAAGCCTTCGCATACGGGCTGCAAAACTTGCACCTCCTGCCACACCACCTGCAACAACAATTTTTTTCATCTTTTTACACCCGGAATTTTTGATATTACCTGTATTTTTTAAAAAAAATGGGCGAAGAACCCCTCACCCATCACAACACAAGACCAGACCGATCTTTCACCCTACGATGCTCATGTAAATCCTGAGTTCCCGCAGCCATTTCTCAAACTGCCAAATAGCGAGAACTTTTTCTCTGTGTTTTCAGAAGAACATGACGGACAAGAAGGGTTTTTGTCGACACCAACTGGTACCAGCTCTTCAAACTCTTTTCCACAATCCTTACACTTATATTCGTAAATAGGCATTTTATTACTCCTATGCAACCAAAGCGTCTAAATACACCTGTTCAGGCTGCACGCCAACAAATTCACGTTCTATCTGTCCATTTTTAAAAATGATCACAGTAGGAATTCCGGTAATTCCATACGAACTCGCAGTTGAAGGATTTTCATCAACATTCAGTTTAAACACTTTGACTTTATTTTTCATTTTTTCGCCGATTTTATCAATTATTGGCCCAACCATTCTGCAGGGACCACACCAGGGAGCCCAGAAATCAACCAATACCGGAATTTCTGAATTCAGGACATCATCTTTGAAAGTTGCATCAGTAGTCTCAACAGCCATTAGATCCTCCTTTTTGTTTGTTTAAGAACACCCTCCTTATATGCAATCTATGCGCCAATAATAAAATCGGTTTTAAACTCAATTTTCCCACTTCTGTTGCGAATTAAGTATATTGCAATGCAACTATGCAACATTGAAAATGCATCAATGCATCAATGCATCAAAAGGAAATATATGGACTGCTTTGTTAATGAAGACCTGACTCCGCAGTGTCTTAAATCAATACTGCAAACCTTGGCAGAGGGATTATTCCTTGTAGATAATAACGGTACTATACGTTTTTGCAACGACTCGCTGAAAGAATTGACAGGAAAAAGCGCTGAAGAGATAATTGGAAAAAATTGCTGCACACTGATGAAAGAAGTATGCAATCCCCCACCAGATTGCTCCCTTTTTTCAAAAGGGGAAATTATAAATAAAGAGTGTCAGATAATACACAAATCAGGAAATTTAATTCCGGTACTTAAAAATGCCCGTATTTTAAAGGACACTCAAGGAAAAATTCTTGGTGCGGTTGAAACAATAACCGACATTTCAGTTCTCCGTAAAGCTGAGATACGGTTACAACAGCTTGAACAAAACAGTAAAAAAAACAGGTTGGGTGAAATAGTAGGAAAAAGTCATGTGATGCAGGAACTGTATTATCTGATCGAACTTGCATCTGCATCAAATGCCACAATTCTTGTTACTGGTGAAACAGGTACCGGAAAGGAACTTGCCGCACAGGCTATCCACAACCACAGTTCCAGAAAAAATGGTCCTTTTGTAAAATTAAACTGTTCAGCGCTGCCGGAGAATCTTCTTGAAAGTGAGCTTTTCGGACATGCACGCGGTTCATTTACAGGAGCAATAAACGATAAACCCGGGCGATTTGAAGCAGCTGATGGCGGCACACTCTTTCTGGATGAGATTGGTGAATTATCACCTCTCATACAGGTAAAACTGCTTCGTTTTCTCCAGGAGAAAGAATTTGAGCGAGTTGGAGAAAATAATACCAGAAAAACTGATGTACGTATTATAGCTGCTACTCACAGGAACTTGCGCAAAATGGTACAGAATGGTGAATTCAGAGAGGATCTTTATTACAGACTAAAAGTTTTTGTAGTAAACATACCTCCACTCAGGGAACGTAAAGAAGATATCGGCCTTCTGACAGATCATTTTATTTGCCGGTTCAATAAAGAAACCGGTAAATCAATACAGGGATTGACTCACGATGCAGCAATAACGATGATGGATTACTGTTGGCCAGGCAATATCAGGGAACTTGAAAATGCCATAGAACATGCTTTTGTAACATGCCAGGATACGCTAATCGATATCTTTGATCTACCGCTTGAGATACGAAAAGTTGAATTACGAAAAAACATCTGTAACTCTTCAAGCCAGGACAGCTTTACCACTGCTGAAAAACAATCTTTATACCCACCTCGCCATCATATAATAAGTGATAATGAACTTCTGAAAATTTTCGAAGAGTGCAACGGAAACCAAAGCGAAACAGCACGAAGGTTAGGCGTTGACCGAACAACAGTATGGAGGCGGATAAAAAAGATCCAACACTCCGTTTAAATGATTTCAGCTGCAGCCCCCTGTTTCACATTGTTACTTTCCATATACGAATAAATTCTGGACAAAGACTGTTGTTTTTTCTCACTCCATAATGGAGCAATTAATCCAAGTTCTTTTTTTGAATCAGCCATAAGGCGATGAATATACTGATCAGGTCGCAGTCGGGATATGAATTCACAAAGAATTTCTGTATAAGTCTGAAGCGTCAATGGTTCGACAAGCCCGCTATTGTACCGGTTTTCCAGTTCAGTTCCCTTAATAATCATTAATTGATGAATTTTCACTCCGGAAACAGGAAGCTGAGATAATTTCCGGGCAGTCTCTGTCATCATTTGAACCGATTCACCAGGTAAGCCCAACATTACATGTGCGACAGTTTCAATACCGTAGCTGTTTAATTTTTCAACAGTATTACAAAAATCGGAAAAAGTGTGCCCGCGATTAAGTTTATCCAGTGTTTCCTGATGTACACTCTGCAAACCCAGTTCGATGCTCAGATAAGTGCGTTTTGAAAGATCATGAAGATAATCAAATATTTCGTCTGTAAAACAATCCGGTCGTGTACCAATTGCAATACCGATAACTTGCGGAATTGAGAGCAAAGGTTCATAAACTGATTTTAATTTATCAACACTTCCATAAGTGTTCGAAAAAGGTTGCAAATAAGGGATAAAAGCGTTAAACCGCCCCTGAAACCGATTGATAATATTGCCAAGTTGTTTTAACAGAGATTCCTGGTTTTCTGCAGCCGGACTGAAAGAGCGATTGTCACAGAAAATGCACCCCGAAAAGCTTTTTGATCCGTCACGATTGGGGCAACTGAATCCACCATTAAGAGGGATTTTAAGAACAGGTTTCCCGAATTTTGATTTTATATATCTTCGATAAGAGTTATACCGTGAAGCCAGGGGTTCTGTTTTCATTTTACTGGATACTGGAAGGTAGTGAGCAGAGGTTTTACCCTGCTCACTTTTTTAAAGAGTACTATTCTTTTGCACGTTTTTTAGCTTCAAACTGTAAGTCAAGCGGATTACTTTCGTCCTCTTCTGCATTAAGATCATTAAAATCGCCCATGATATCAACCGGAGCAGTTGTGATACGTTTGGTTTCGGTTTTCTTTTCTTCTTTACGTAACTCTTTCCGGAGATCATTGATCTGGTCTCTTGAAGCAGGTTTCATTTCCAGATTTTCGCCGCTTGGTCCGACATTGCCGCCTTCAAGAAATTTTATCCGGTCCTCGATTTTTTCTTTCTGTAAAGCATCATCAAGGTAAATCAAAGACTTTTTCCAGGTATCAATTGCGGTTTTCTTATCATTCTTTTGTTCATAAGCAAGTGCAAGGTTTTCGTAGTAATATCCGCCATCGGGTTGAACAGAGATTGCAAGTTTATACTCATTAATTGCCCGATCAATATCATTTTCTTTTTTCCAGTAGATATTTCCCAGCTCCCAATGAGCATATCCATCGTTAGGATTAGCTACGATCAACTGTTTCAGATAGTGCTTGGCCTCTTCAATCTGTCCGGCTCCAACAAGACATTTTGTTAAATTTGTCAGAGCGTCCTCATTCATGCCATCAATTTTAATAATCTCTTTGTACTGTGCAACAGCCTGCTTTATCTGATTTTGATTTGCATACATAGCGGCAAGATTAGCCCGTGCAGTCAGATTATTGGGATCTATACTGACAGCCTGGTAAAGAGCGTTAATTGCATCCTGACTTTTACCCAGGTTTTCATACGCTATAGCAAGATTTGACCACACTTCGGAACTTCTTGCATTTAATCTCAGGGCTTTTTTAAACTCTTCAACAGCATTTGAGTGGCGTCCCCACCCAAGATAAGCAAACCCAAGATTGTACTGTGCTTCAAAATTTGCAGGCTCTCTGCTTACTACCTGGCGAAACTGAGTTACAGCCTGATTGAATGCACCGGCACGTAACAGTTCCTGACCAGCAGCCATCATACTCTCAATAGATTGGGCTGAAATAAAGCTGAATAACAACAGCAATACTACTGATGTTTTTTTAAGTCTATTATCCACCTTTTCCCCCTTATATTTAATACTGAACCCCTGCACTTTCTCAATAAGATAAAATAACTATACCGGGTATCTCTTTCAAGTTTTATCTCTTAATTTAACACAATAAATCCAAAGATGCAGGCATATTGTATATTTTGAATTGATTTTTTGAGGATTTGGCTTTTTTCCAGGAGTTATGATGAATACAAACATGAATGAATACCACAATCCGCTCTTAGACAGATATGCATCCGATGATATGTCTTTTATTTTTTCACCTGCAAACAAATTCACCACATGGAGAAAACTCTGGATTGCTTTAGCTGAATCAGAAAAAGATCTGGGTCTGCCCATCACAGATGAGCAGATTGAGCAAATGAAAAAAAATGTCAATAATATAGATTTCAAACTTGCAACTCAGTACGAATCTCAAACCCGTCATGATGTTATGGCTCATGTGTACACTTTTGGTGACAACTGTCCGCTCGCTAAACCAATTATTCATTTAGGTGCAACCAGTGCCTATGTGGGAGATAATACTGATTTGATACAGATCCGTGATGCATTGAAGTTAATTCTTTCCCGCATAAATGTATTACTTCAGACCCTCAGGAATTTTGCAACACGATATGCAGATTGTGCGACTCTTGGTTTTACCCATTTTCAGCCGGCTCAATTAACAACAGTCGGGAAAAGGGCAACTTTGTGGATGTACGATCTTTTATTGGATTTTGAACAGATTCAGAGTTTCCTTTCAGCACTACCCTTCAGAGGAGTAAAAGGAACCACAGGCACCCAGGCCAGTTTTCTTTCCCTTTTTGAAGGTGATCATCAAAAGGTCAAAAAACTGGACAAAGAAGTTTCTGCAAAAATGGGTTTTAAAAATGTTATTCCGGTAAGCGGACAGACCTATACACGGAAAATAGACTTCCAGGCTGCATCATTACTTTCCGGCCTCGCCCAGTCTCTCCACAAACTTGCAAATGATATCCGTTTGTTGCAACACTTGAAAGAAATTGAAGAGCCTTTTGAAAAAGATCAAATAGGTTCATCAGCCATGGCATACAAACGCAATCCTATGAGATCGGAGCGTATGACCGCACTCTGCCGCTATATTATTTCACTCTCCCAATCTCCTGCAATGACCGCTGCGGAACAGTGGTTTGAACGAACTCTGGACGATTCTGCAAATAAACGGCTCTCGATTCCCGAAATGTTTCTTGCAGCAGATGCATCTCTTTTAATCGCATCAAATATATGCGACAGGTTAGTTGTCTATCCACAGGTTATCAATCGAAGAATCTGGGAAGAGCTGCCCTTTATGGCTACAGAGACTATTATTATGGCTGGTGTAAAAAAAGGTGGTGACCGTCAGGTCTTGCACGAACAAATCAGAAAACACTCCATGGAATCTGCACGCATCGTGAAAATGGAAGGCAAACCCAATGATCTGCTAGACAGAATTGCCCAGGACCCTGTTTTTGATCTTAGCCGTGAAGATCTTGATAATATTCTCAATATTTCAGCTTTCATTGGCCGTGCTCCTGCACAAGTCTCCGAATTTGTTGAAAATTACATTGACCCTCTGCTGCAGAATGCATCACGGGAATTTGGTAACGCACAGATTGCAAAACTCAAGGTCTAAGGTCTTTCTATGTTGGCAGATTACCATGTACATACCCCCTATTGCGGTCATGCAAAGGGCAAAATTATCCAATACATAGAAAATGCAATTCAGTTCGGATTTCAAGAAATCGGATTCGCCGATCATCTTGGACGTTACTACCTGTCCCAAACCCAGAAAAAACGCTACTGGGACTGGGGCATGAATGAAAAAGATATTTTCCGGTATATTTCTGAACTATCAGATCTAAAAGAGATTTATGCAGATCAAATTGCAATTAAAACAGGTCTGGAAATAGATTACATTGAAGGCGCTGAAGAGCTTCTGTTGCGTATACTTGATCAGGTATCCATAGATTTTAGCATATGTTCAATCCACTGCCTTCCACGATTCAGTTGGGAACATCTGTCAGAGTATAGCGGAAAAGATACCCAGTCGGTTTACAAAGAATATTTTTATCAAGCCAGGTCTGCTGTAAAAAGCGGTTTATTCAGTTCTCTTGGCCATCTTGATTATATCTGGCGTTACATTGCATTTCCAGAAGAAAAACATGATGAGCTTGTTGACGAAATTGACAACACCATAAATGCAGCCCTGCAAAGTCACACTTGTCTGGAAGTAAATGCAAATGGTTATTTATGGTCAAGAGCAAACAAGGACAGCAGGTATAATCTTTTTGAGATATTTCTGGAACTGATTTCCAAAAATCATGCCCCGATTACGATCGGCTCAGACGCCCATGACCCATCAATGGTTGGTAAATCCTTTCCGAACCTGATCAAGCTGCTTTACAAAAAAAACATTTCATCAATGTACTGTTTTTCGGAGGGTAAAGCTCAGTTGCAGCAGCTAGGATAATTATTCTACTCCCCTCTTATCCTGCATGCTCCTGTAATCTGCTTGATATAATCACGATATTTGCTGATTTTTTCTGGTGAAACAGGTTCCAGTTCCTTATAAGAGGGGTCCAGAAGTTCAGATGTCTGATTAAATGGCTGAAGATATATTTTTGCAACACCTTTAAGAACATCAGCGAGTTCAATTATAACCGAATCATCTATTAATAAAGGTGCCACTGTAATGCGGACTTCAGCCTGTTCACCCATTTTCCTGACTATTTCAAGAGTTTCTGTCAACCGTTCCCTGCAGTCGTTCAAGACACAGGACAATTCGCAATAACGAGAAAATGATGTCTTGATATCAACAGCCAGATAATCAGGATTGCATTTTTCAATCATCTGGGGATTGAGTCCATTTGTATCCAGCTTTATTGAAAATTTTTCATTACGAAGGGATGCTGCCACAGTTAGCATGGATTGATGAACAGTTGGTTCACCACCACTTATAACCACCCCATCAATAACCGGCCTTCGCAGTACCAGATAATCCTTTATTTTTGCAAACGGAACCGGTGGCAGCCGGTTTTTAACAATTGACGGATTGTGGCAATATGGACAACGCAGATTACATCCCGAGAAAAAGAGAACTGTAGATACCATGCCCGGATAATCGATAAATGAATGTTTTACCCATCCGATTATATCTGAGTCGGTACCTGGCATACGGTCTCCTGAGTAATATCATTTTCTTGTTGATGAACCTCCTGGCTTGAACCGCAAGAGACATCAAATAACTTACGCATCGCATACTCGGATTTTTTACCTGCATTCCAGTTCTGAACTGGTCTGTAATATCCAACGATTCTGGAATAAACCTCAGTTTCTTCACTGCAATTAGGACACGAAAAATGTTCCCCTTTAATATAACCGTGTAATCTGCAGATTGAAAATGTAGGCGAAATTGTAAAATATGGAAGCTCATAATTGATTGCGATTTTCTGAACCAGTTTTTTACACGTTTCTGCATCATCGATCGCCTCACCAATAAATGCATGAAAAACAGTTCCACCTGTATACAGTTTTTGAACACTGTTTTGCATATCAAGCGCTTCAAACAGGTCATCAGTAACATTAACCGGCAACTGAGTCGAGTTTGTGTAAAATGGGTTATTTTCCCCGGGAATTATCATTCGTGAAAATTTCTTTTTGTCAATTTTAGCCAGACGATAGGAAGTACCCTCACCCGGTGTGGCTTCAAGATTGAAGAGATGACCGGTTTGTTCCTGATATTTCATCAGTCGATTTCGCATATAAACCAGGACCTCTTTGGCAAATTCACGAGCCTGAGGATCACTCATATCTTTTCCCATAAAGTTAAGAACCGATTCATTCATTCCAATCAGACCGATCGTGGAGAAGTGGTTATTCCAGTGTCTGAGATATCTTTGAGTGTATGGGAACAGCCCCTGATCCATTAATCGTGTAATTACATTTCTTTTAATTTCAAGAGAATCTCTTGCAAGGTCCATAAAATGATCCAGTTGACTGAAATATTCATCTTTGTTTGTTGAGAAATATCCAATTCTTGGCAGATTTATGGTTACGACACCAATGGAACCGGTAAACTCATCCGAACCAAATAATCCTCCGCCCCGATTGCGCAGCTCTCTTTTGTCTAGTTGTAACCGGCAGCACATTGAACGGACATCACTTGGATCAAGCTGTGAATTGATAAAATTCTGGAAATAAGGAGTACCATACTTACCAGTCATTTTAAAAAGCAACTGTGCGTTTTCGCTGTCCCAATTGAAATTTTTTGTAAGATTGTACGTCGGGATAGGATAAGAAAAGCCTCTTCCATCAGCATCACCTTCAATAAGTACTTCAAGAAATGCCTTGTTTATTATATCCATTTCATTCTGGAATTCACTGTAAGTTTGATCAAGAGGTTTTCCACCCACTACGGCTGGTTGATCTTTGAGGTCATCCGGCACAACCCAGTCCAGTGTTATATTTGTAAAAGGAGCTTGTGATCCCCATCTTGAAGGAGTATTAACCCCAAAAATAAAAGCCTGAATCTGCTGCTTTACCTCTTCATATGAGAGATTATCTACTCTTACAAAAGGCGCCAGATATGTATCGAATGATGAGAAAGCCTGTGCTCCAGCCCATTCATTTTGAAGTATTCCCAAAAAATTCACCATCTGCTGAACCAGTGTAGAAAGATGCTTTGGAGGTTTTGAAGAGATTTTTCCTTTTACACCACCTAACCCCTCAGCAATAAGCTGTCTCAATGACCATCCTGCACAATATCCAGAAAACATGGAAAGATCATGGATGTGAAAATCTCCGTTACGGTGGGCAGAAGAAATGTCATGGTTATATATGTTTTCGAGCCAATAATTTGCAGTAATAGCACCACTGTTATGAAGAATCAAACCACCGAGAGAATAATTGACATTAGAATTTTCATGAACCCGCCAGTCTTCCCTTTTCAAGTACCCGTCCATCGTGTTTGATATATCCAGTAACAGATCATGTGTACTTCTGAAACGCCTGTGCTGTTCCCGGTAGATGATATAAGCTTTGGCTACTTTGGCATGCCCGCTCTCAATAAGGGTTTTTTCTACAATATCCTGAAGTTCTTCAACTGCAGGTATTGAATTTGGATGAAACCTTGTATTCAGAATCTCTTCAACTTTTTTTGCCAATGAAAGCGCCATTCCAAAATTCTTACCACCAACGGCTTCAGCTGCTTTATAAACCGCATTCGCAATTTTATAGTTATCATAAGGAACCAGTTTGCCGTCCCGCTTTCTGATAGTAGAGATCATTTATGCATTCTCCTCGAAGGTATGTTAAATCAAATTATAACCACAATCTGTGCTACATATTAAGACAAGATTATACAATATATGCCAAGGTACTGTCAATGTGATTAATGGAAAATTTTTTTCAGGTCTCAAAAAAATTGAAAAAGTAATAAATTCAAATAAAACCGGGTGAGTTTTTTTGCAGTATCAGAGTCAATTCAGGAGAATCTGATCACTTATTTTCTATTGACAAACCATCATCTTCGGGAACCTGTTTATATGCAGCACTATAACCTCGTTCGATAATATGCGGTGTAACGAAAATAATAAGATCTTTTTTATCTTTATTTTTTTCAGATCTTTTAAAAAGATTTCCAATAAGAGGAATATCTTTTAAAACCGGGATACCAGTTTCCACACTATGAGTTTCATTTGAAGTTAATCCTGCGATTACAACAGTTTCGCCATTATCAACGAATACTGTTGTGTTTGCGCTTTGTTGGTTAATTATCGGCTGCCCGCCTTCCTGAAGAGTATAAGATTCTTTTTTGGGTTTTAATTCAAGAAGGATTCTACCATTACCGGCAATATGTGGTTTGACAATAAGTTCTGTACCAGCATCAATCATCTGATAAACCGTATTACCAGCCTCATCAATGTAGGGAACCGGAATCTGTTGTCCCATAAAAATCCTGGCTTCCTTATTATCCAGAGTTGTGATCTGAGGTTGAGCTACAACATTTCCCTTGTTATCAGAATAAAGGTATTCCAGTGCAACAGAAAGTTTTTCAGGGCTGATGATTCCGTATGTTATTCTTTCCAGTGCTCCAGAGATAATATTTTCACTGCTTTTAATATGTGATGCTTCAATACTTTTCCCTGCATCAAAATATCCCCAATGGATGCCAAGTCGCTGGATCATGCCGGAGTTTACCTCAATAATCTTACATTTAATCAGGATTTGCTCACTTTCAATATCCAGCTCAGAAATCATAACCCGTATTTCATTAATGTTTTTTTCGGTATCATATACAATAATAGCATTACTGTTCTCAACGACTGTAATTTTACCTCTTCCCGAAAGAAGGGATTGAATAGATGTCTGAACTTCAGAGGCAGAAATATTATTTAACCTGATTATTTCCCTTCTAAGTGGCTCCATCTCCTGAGAAGCCTGAATCGTAGACGCGTTATCGATTTTTCGTTTATTATACTCATCAGCAGTCAGGACATACACATACGAGCCCTCATCAGATGCCGTAAGATTATTGATTTTACATATAATGTTGAGAATTTCACTCCAGGATTTGTTTGAAACTGAAAGGGTTACAGATCCTTTTACATCCCTGCTGGTTACGATATCAACACCACTGAATTCACTCAGTTGCCTGAAAACCGAAATCATGTCGGCATTATGCACTTCAAAATAATCGATAACATTTTCCTGTTGAGGTGTTTGCCCGAAGGAAAAGGTTACATTGATACAGCAGATTAAGATCGCTGCCAAAATAGAAAGTACCCTTTTCATTGTTTCCTCACTTCCTGATCAGATAAACTGGACAGGGACATTGTAATAGATCTCGAAACACCAAACTCTGTCAACAAAAAGACAACTTTATCCCTGTAAATTTTCAGTACCTTTCCATTATTAACTCTGTCGTTTTTTCTGAGTGCAAATGGCCGGTTACGGTTTTTAAAATCTTCAAACAAGGCAATTCTATCATTTTTATCGTACAATATTCCCACAAGCCTCAGATTTTCCAGAAATGGTATGCCGTTTTCAGATATTGTATCACTAACCAGAGGAACAAACGGGTCTCGTCCGATACCTTTGTATTTAATCTTATATTCCTCGTTTTCTGTTTTCACTTTCTTTTCATCATGCAGTTGTATGGATACTTTATTTATCTTTTCCTGCGTTTCTTCTACACATACTGTTTCCTGATCATTTTCAGGTTTTTGTTGTTCAATCTTGTTATCAGGTGCCAGGAGTGAATTATGTACCCACCCGTCTTTTAAAGCATAATTAACATTAGTCCAGGCACCCTGTTTCTTGATAAATTCAAGCCTGGATCCATATTCAAGCTGATCAATAATGTTACCGTTCATTGATGGCCTGGAACGTACATTTATCCGATCCGCAGTTGCAATTAAATATCGACTTTCTGCTTCAGTTTCTTTTTTAATTCCGGTTCCTTGTTCTACAACCAAAGACTGCACCTTATCCTGAGAATTATCTTTATCAGAACTGTTTGTATCTTTTTGTTCATCAGTTTTTTCTGTTATCAAAGACAGATGCTGCGGCTCGTCCTGTATTGTAAAATACTCTTCCTGTTCGACATCACTGTTTACATCATGTTGAGCCCTCTGGCTTAAAGAATCCATATCAACATTATAATTTGGAGATTCATAAAAAGGATAATCCCATTCATGACCTTTGTTTGAAGTCCAGAGACTGATATTTCTGTTTTCAGTTTTCATGTATAATACCAGAGATTGACCATTAAAATTTACGGTACTGAATGGTTTAATATCAATTTCAGGATCAAGTTTAACTGCAGCCCCAAGCCATTGTGTTCCATTAAACGCTTTTTGTTTCAGGCATACAGATTTGAATGATATGTTTTCGGGCAAATCATATCTGTTTTTTCCGGTAGCATTTAAAGCATCCTTAAAAAGGATCAGTAACGAATCTCCGGTTTGTCTTATTTTCTTTTCAGTTTTACCTGTAAACATAAAACTCAGTTTACATATATTATCCCGCTGTAAAACTGAAATTTTTTCAAGAACAGCATCATCTGATTTATTCCTGTTTAAACTGTCGAGACTTAAAGAATTTAACTTACCAGAACCACGCCATACAAAATCATGCGTACTTTTATCTGTCAGCAGTGCAAGCCACTTGTTACCCTTTCGGCTTGTTTTAACCGAAAAAAGCAGTTTTTGTCCAAGCTCAATTGAAATTGTAATCTTATTACCATTTCCATTTTCTTTTGCGGATATTTTTTTTATTGGTACATTTTTTCCAAAATTATCATAAATAAAAGAATCCAGTCCATAGATACAATTTTTTATAACGATATCAAGTAAATACTGTTCTTTACTTATGAACTGAGCATCAAAAGGAGAATCTGCAGAAACAGACAATGCGATTCCTTTTGAACTGCCAATAATGTTCAGCTCATTTATAACAGGAACTGATCCATATATGCCAGATGCCAGGAATAATGAAAACCCCAGACAAAGTTTAAACAGTATATAAGATTTTGCGGCCATATTACTTTTTCGAAGAAAAGGTTGTCATTTCAAACATTGATACTATAGTTGAAACCGGCTCTTCGCCATTATATTCAGAAAAAGCAGCCTGATCGTTACTTGCTGCAATATTCATTGATGTCAGGTTCACTATCACTTTAAAATTAGCCAAAAAAGCAAAAAACTCTGCCAACCCATGATAAGTGCCTGTTACAGAGATATTGTATCGGTTCTCTACGTAGTATTCACGTTCAATATCCGTAAGAGGATTAAATTTTGTGGTAACAATACCAGTAGCTCTGGCAACCCCTGTAATCTCATTTATCAATTTAGGAATTTCTTTTTGATCTGGAAATATATTTTTTAATGAATCCAGCCTGGTTTGTACCTGTAAAAATTCAAGTTTCAGTCCTTCGAGCTGTGGCTTGAGTGCCAGAATTGTCCGTAATGTATCTTCCTTGTTTTTATGCTGTTGTCTTGTTCTGACAATTATCTCTCTGGTAGGTATATAGAACTGCTGATACCACAAAAACGCCCCTGCAATTCCTATCAATACAATAAGTATAGGAATTCTATAACGGGGGTTTTTCAGATTAATTTTCCTCATTGATTGTGCCCTTTATCTTCAGCATTTTCTAATGAGACGATTTTTTCCAGTTTCATATCCGGATTAACAGTACATGATAAAGAAAAACGATAAACACCCAGTTTTGAATCGATCTGTTCAATATTTGCCAAATCGACTTTCTGCACATATTCGCTTTCGGATAAATTTGACATATAATTAGCTACATCAGGGAAAGAATATGTCCTCCCTTCTAAATGCAGAACCGGAGGCATACTGTTTTGTTCTTTGATAGAAACAAGCCAACTGTATTGTGGCAGATTTTCAGAGATTATTTCCATTAAAGAAACCCATTTTTCCTTATTAACACTGATTCTTTCAAGCGCCCTGATTTTTTCCTGAATAGTATTTTTATTTTTTCTCAACTCATTTATTTCATTTTGAATTGGCCTGTTTTGCTGAATTTTTCTGTCAATAGCACTTATTTCATTCCCGAGTCTGCTTATCTCGAATTTCAGCCCGAAACTCCAGAAAGTAAATCCAATTGTGCAAACAAGCAGAAGAAGCAGCGGATAGATTACTTCACGCTGGATTTTTAAACCTCCCCTGTGAATTCGATATTCAGCAGGTAGAAGATTAATTTCTATGCGTTCTATTTCATTATGCGCCATTACTCTTCCACTTTCCTTAATGCCAGTCCAATAGCAACAGTTAATAATGCCGAAATACTCTGAGGTGGAATATTTCCAAATAAACCTGCATCAAATTTTAAAGAAGAGAGTGGATTGGAAATCTTAATAGCAGTCTGATGCCGTTTTTCAAGAAAGTCAACAAGACGGGGTATATAAGCACCGCCTCCAGATAAAACGATTCGATCTATTGAATCACTTTTTTCGGAACTTTTGTAATATGAAAAAGCCAGATCAATACCTGAAGACAGTTCTTCTGCGGCATATTCAATACTTTGAGCGAGTTTGGTACTGTCGAGAGAATCAGTAGTTCGGCCCTTTAATGCCAGAAATGAATCTTCACTGTTTAGCCCCAGATTTCGCTGTACAGTTTTATTGAAAAAATCCCCCGCAGTAGAAATATCCCTGGTAGAATGATAAACTCCATCTTTAACGAATGTTACATTTGTAAGTTCATGACCAATATTTATCAGTGCTGTCACACCATTGCGGGATACTCCGGCGGATTCAAAGGCATAACAATTGTTAGTTGCAAACGCGTCAACATCAACTATGACAGGACGTAACCCGATTTCATAAAGCAAATCAATATAGTTTTGCATTATATTGTTTTTTGCTGCTACCAGCAGTACCTCAATCTCATTTGTCTGGGGATTACGATGAAGGATTTTATAATCAAGAGTAATATCTTCAACATCAAAAGGGCTGCGCTGCCCCGCTTCCCATAATATCAATTCTTCAGCATTTTCATTCGGGTCTATTTTAAAGATGAATTTATCAGAAATAATTCCATGCCCGGACATCGATATTACAACTTCAACTATTGAGGGGTCACATTGGTTTATCAATTTTGTAATTGCATCAGCCAAAACTTCCTTGTTCTTTATCTCACTGCCTTCAATTGTACCAGGAGGCAGCTCTTTTATCCCGGTAGCTTCCAGAAAATAACAGTTCTTCTGATAAAGTAGTTTTACAAGTTTTATTGAATGGTTTCCTATATCCAATCCAACAGTAGAACGTTGTCCTCGCATTTTACGGAGCAGATACATCCCACTAACCTTTTCAAAAAATTAAGCAACACCCTGAATAAAGGTACTTATAGTTGCATTACACTTGCTTTATAAACACTCTCTAATCAACAATTATACAATATTATGTAATAATTGTATCATTAAAGACTTTTAAAAAAAAGACCAATGAACAATATTTTTTTTAACTCAATATAACCGCACATTATCTTTATTAAGTACTTTATATAGTGTGAGTTTCTAATCCGCAGTATGCGAAACACACTGCGCGCAGAGTTCAGAATTGACCTTTCGGGACTGCTTCTCTTATCATGTGACTGAACTGAATATGACTATCGGATATAATTGTTTTGTATGCCGGGGCAGAAGCAGACTACGCAACGGAAGAATATTACCGGAAACTTAAGAACTTCAGTACATGCTGTGGCGAACCCATATTGAATCATTTCCTGAAGTTTCCAGCTTCAATATACACTGACGGGAGTCGGATACCGGTCCAAAATGTCCTGTGGAAACAACTTTCATAAGCAATGTATCATTTTCCAACATGTGTTCAATTTTTACTTCATACCATCCATCATCATACAAAACTTTAGAAAAGCCTCTGGTCCATGATGGCTGTTCACCGATTTTCTGCAATGATGTGAGTAAACCATATTCACTTATAGCAAGAGCTTTTCTGTGATAGACCTGCTGCTTTTGTCCGTATGTGTGCAATAGACCAACAATTGCACCTGCCATAAACATAAGTGTGGCACTGGCAACAAGCACACGTATTATCACTCCACCTCTTTGAGCAATTTTACTTTTATTCAAATTTTCTCCTTACCGCCACTGACACAATTGCCGCTGTTTTTCAAAAATATATTTTACAATTTTATCTCTGAGTTTTTGCTCAATATTAATAAATTGCACGTGATGTTTGTAACAAGTTACAGTTTTGCTTTCCTGAATACTTACCCGTAATATCTTTGCGTCGATTCCGGAAAAATGAGCAGTTGTCAGTTGGAATTTAAATGAAACGATATCTCCCGGGACCAGCGGCCTTGAAAAAAGGAAACTCAATCCCCCACCACTGATATCAACTATTTTACCTTCATTGGGTTTCCCGGTCTGCTTCTTACTCTCCTCATTTTCAGTTTTGATAATCCGGAACTTCAGAGGCAAATGAACATCAACTCTTACAAATTGTCTTAACTGATTTCTTTTCATCTCCATAGTATGGTAAAAATCCACAGTAGAACCTTTAACCCTGAAAATTTTTACTGTTATGCCATACACACCGTCACTTCGACGGGCAAATGCCAGTCTGACTGTCTGCCCCTGGAAAAAACGTACTGTTTCTTCTTTTTCAGGATCGTATTGAATTCTGAAAAAAAGTTCCCTGTTTAAAACCATTACGGCCCTTCGAATCAGGACTTTTTTATCTTTTTCCGGAAAAACAGATAACTTCTGACCTGTTTCAATATTTCTAGTTGAAATCAGCGGGTGTTCCAGTGGAAGGTAACTAAAACCCATTTTCTTTCTTAAACTCGAAAGAACCTTTTCTTCATCATCAAAATCCTCCCCCGAGCCATTTAAAAACTTATGTACAACCGGATCAAGGCACTGTTCATATAATGAAGCGGATTGAAATATAACATGATGATTAGGAGTATTTGCATATTTAAGGAGTTCGTTTAACCTGTTCTCCTCTTCTGTATTTAATTCTGATTTTGCGATATATTCAACAAACAGTTTTCTGGAAAGTTCTGTTTCATCTTTTTGCTGGCGTTTACATCTCTTAACATGCAGAAAAACAAGCAGCCACACTCCAGACAAAATTACAATCAGGAACCCGGTTATTATTGCCGGCTCTGCTTTTTTCCAGCCTATTTGCTGTATCAAACTTGAAGCTGACGCAGAAAATATCCAGGTAAAAATCAAACCTGAACTTTTCATAAGAAAAGCATTCTGCTGCAAAAACAATACGCCCCCCTGGTTTCTTTCCTACAAGAGTATAAAAAGGAATCTGAGTTTTGTCCATTCATTTTTTAAATTTCAATCTGCTGTATCCCAAAAAAATCTATTGTCGTTGATTTGTTAAAACTATACAATTCGGGGGGATAGCAATATGAAGAAAATACCAGTAGAAAAAATTGAGTCTGGAATGATATTGGGGCGGAATGTTTGCGGCCCTTCCGGCAGCACTCTGCTTATAAAAGGAGTCTGTTTAACTACAGCACTCGGGCGCCGACTAAAAAACTGGGGAATTACATCCATTTACATTGAAGGTGAAGAGGATACTCCTCTGGAAGTTTACACAAGCAGCATCTCTGCAAATAAACTAAAAGAGCACCTTACACAAAAATTTTCTCGCGTTATACATAATGTCGTCATGAAAAAAATTTTTTCCGCAGTTTATCAACACCGTCTTCAGAAAAGCAAATAAAGTGGAAATCAATAAAAATATACAGCAATCATTATTGAATATATCATCTCTCCCAACTTTACCAACTGTTATAGAAAGCATAACACGTTTGCTCCAGAATCCCAAGACTTCAGCCGAAGAGATAGGCAAAGCTATTACAACCGACCAGGCGTTAACAGCGAAAGTATTAAAACTGGTCAATAGCGCTTTTTACGGATTCCCCGGTCGAATAAGTACCATTACCCACGCCATAGTAATACTCGGCTTCTCAACTGTAAAAAACATCGTGCTTACGGCTTCGATCTTTGAAGCTTTTAAAAGCAGTGATAATGCTGTTTGCGGCTTTGATCTCGAGCAGTTCTGGACGCATTCCATAGCATGTGGCGCTGCATCCCATGCATTGGCCAGAATCATGGGTAATAAAGAGAAAGAAGAATGTTTTATCGGAGGCCTTATTCATGATATCGGTAAATTAATCTTGTACAAATATTATCCGGAAGAGTTCTCATCGGTACTTACGTATGCCAACACTGAAGATATTTTGTTTTATGAAGGAGAAAAAAAATTTTTAGATATTACTCATGAAGAGATTGGAAGCTATATTGCCCAAAGATGGAAATTGCCGTCAAAACTTCAAAGCTCAGTTAAAAATCACCACAATCCACTACCCGTTTATGATAATTACATCAATACCGGCATAGTCCATTGTGCTGATATTTTTGTACGGGCTTTGGATTATGGTAACGGCGGAGATAAAAAGATACCTTTACTTTCAGAAAATGTCTGGACAGATCTTGAACTTGAAAACAGATCTCTAGTTTCAATTTTTGATACTATTCAGGATGAAGTAGAAAAAGCAACAGAATTTATCTATCTAATCTGATCCTCTTGCGTCTCATCAACACTACTTTGCGTATTTTCCTGAGCAGAAACAATCATTTTTTTTCGGATATCAGAACGAATCTGCTGGTTTTGCCGAAAATCTTCAGGCATTCTGAAACTTTTCACAACAAGAAAAAGTGCTATAAGCCCAAAAAAGATTAAAACCATTAATGTCAGCGTACAATCAGCAAACTCCATTTTTTGACTCCAGATCTAACTGCATTTTGGAAATCAGCTCCTTTTCATCGCAGACTGTTTTTTCCAACTCAATTCCATTATATGATACCATAAACCTGTTAAGCTGATCAAATGAAATTTGTTTCTCCTGTTTTATCAGGGTAAATATGACACGCAAAATATTAAAAGCCATTTTTCCAAGTTCATGCAAATCACGGTTTCTATGAAACCGTTTATCCATATCGACCTGAGCAATTCTTCTTAATCCATATCTGAAATAAACACTGAACAGTAATCCAATCTCTACTCCATAACCAGACCAGAAAGGAAGTGTCTCCATGAGTGAACGCCTGAAGGCATACTCTCCCGCAAGGGGCTGAAAAACATGCGCCAGTTCAGGAACCAATGCGCAAACAAGAGGACGAACCAGGATTTCAGTAACTCTACCCCCCTGATTTTCATACAACTGAGAATCAAGGATCAAGGGCCGGTTATAAAAAGCTTTAACAAACCCCAGATCATCATCATGCAATAATGGCCCGGCCAATCCTGTAATAAACCGGTCAGTAAAATTTATTATGTCAGAATCAACAAAAATTACAATGTCATCAGATGAAGATGATTTTTCAAGAATAAATTGTGATTTCCATAATGCTGCACCTTTACCATGTATTGAAACATGAGGTTCGATTTCATCTATTCTGTAAACTTTGGCACCACACTCTGAAGCAATACTGAAGGTGTCATCTTCTGATTTACTGTCTATTACAATCAATTCATCAATGAAACTGTATTTTTCAATCAATTCTGAATGAATACAGGAAATTATCCTGCCAATTGTAGCAGCTTCATTAAGCGCTGGAATAACAACACTTATTCTGCTTTTTTTTCTTTGTTTAACCTCAAGCAAATTCTGTACAGAACCAAATCTGCTATGGTGAAAAGTTTTTACCATTAATTAACCTGTTCGAGAAAAGAAATAAACCGCTATAACCATATAATGAAAATCTGCCAGAAGCCATCAGTTTTACAGACACATGCCAGCATTTTTGCATCCTGTTTCTAAATGATAATATTACAAAATAAACCTGCAACCTTCAAGATTAATAAATTCCCGTAAAAGCATGGCTGATTTTGTCTTGTTTAATAAACTTTTTCCTGATCAGTTTTCTGTATAAAAAAGTTTAGCTTCAAACAGCTTTCAGTTCAATTCATTTCCATCCGCATTAATTGTACGTGTAAATGTCTGGTCTTTCCATTTAAATTTTCCCAATACTCCCGACAAAACAGCAGAGACTACAAGTGGAAGCTGAACAATTGAACCTGGAATTATATATTTGCGCAAATCCAGTCTGTTGAACAATCCTGATCCAGGCCACATCAATATAAACTCACCTGCGAGTTTGACAAAAAGCATTATCAGGAAAACTGAAAAATACCTGAAATCAAAGAAACCGAGTATTAATGATGCAAGAACCGACATGTAAAACAGAAATATACCAGAAAGGAAAACAACCTGCTCAGCAGTGTAATGAACTGTTTTTGACCCCCATCGTTTACGCTGTTCAAAAACGCCTTTAACAGTTTCGGTTGGTCTGGTAAGAACAGCACCACTGGGATCACAAAAATAACGAATCCTCCACTTTTTGCTTTTCCAGATTTTCTGGAGCAAAAGATCATCATCTCCGGAAACTACCTTGCCTCCCATGAATTCATAGCCGCCCTGCTCTAAAAACGCTTTTTTGCTGAATGCAAGATTGTTGGCGTTTGAATTGATTGGCATTCCCATACCGATACCGGCAGCTGAAATAATGCCGTGTGATAAAAAATCTACAGCCTGTAACCCATAAAAGAAACTGTTCATTCCTTCAGGATGCATATAAGTTGTAATTCCCTGAACAAACCCTGTATCTTCCGAAAAATACCTGTCAATTGTTTCCAGCCATGTCGAAGGGACAATACAATCTGCATCAGTAAATACTATCACCTCATTTTCTGAAGCATCAATACCTCTGCCAACAGCATACTTTTTGGGAGAAACACCTTCTGCAGTTTTTTTTATATTTACCAGCGATACATTGCCGTATTTTGAAACAAATCCCTTTACTATTTCAGCAGTTGAATCTGTCGACCTGTCGTTTACAACGATTATTTCATACCTGCCTTCTTCGATTGTCTGACCAAGTACGCTTTCAAGACACTTCGCGATTGTATTCTCTTCGTTTCTTGCAGCTATTACAACCGAAAAGCATCTGCCATTCTGAGTTTTCTGCGGTTCAAGTGACAACAGTCCCTTTAACAGAACAAAAATAGCTGTTATATAAAAAATTGCAAAAATCAGGAATAAAACAGTAAAATAATCAGGTAACAACATTATAACTCGTATCTTGATGCGACAGGAAATCTGCGTCCTGTACCAAAAGCTTTAGGAGTAATTTTCAATCCAATGGGAGCCTGCCTGCGTTTGTACTCATTTCGGGCAACAGCACCAATTACCCAGTCTACAGTATCTTTATCATAACCATCTTCTATTATCTTCTGTCTGGACCAGTTTCGTTCTATCAATCGCTCCAGAACAGCATCAAGCACAGGATACGGCGGAAGAGTGTCCTGATCTTTCTGATTGGACCGCAATTCAGCAGATGGAGCCTTTGTAATTATTTCTTCAGGTATGATTTCAATCTTACTGTTAATATAATCTGCAAGTTCGTAAACCATGACCTTTGGCAGGTCTGAGAGAACAGACAGCCCGCCATTCATATCACCATACAGTGTGCTGTATCCTACTGCCAGTTCGCTTTTATTTCCGGTTGCAAGCAACAGATGTCCAAACTTGTTACTGATTGCCATCAACAAAGTACCTCTTATACGTGCCTGCAGATTCTCTTCTGCAATACCTGGATCAGTATTCAGAAAATGCGGCTCCAGTGAATTTAAAAAAAGTGAGTAAATATCATCTATCGGAATAGTTGATATTTTAAAACCCAGATTTTTTGCCAGCTTTTCAGAATCCCTGAAACTTCCTTCAGATGAATACCTTGATGGCATTGTGATTCCCCAGACATTTTCGGGTCCAAGTGCCTGTACAGCAAGTGCAGAAGTAACTGCAGAATCAATTCCACCGGATAATCCTACAAGAGCTTTTTTAAAGCCACATTTTTGTGCATAGTCTTTTAAACCAAGAACCAGAGCATCATGAACCGATTCCATCCGGTTACAGCCGCAGTAATTGATAAGTGGTCCCGGGTCTTTTGTATTCAATTTGACAATCGATTCTTTGAATGAAGGCAGCACAGTCCTGAGCCTGCCTTCACTATCAAAATACATGCTGTTTCCATCAAATATCAGTTCATCATTCCCTCCTGTCTGATTCAGGAACAAAACAGGAAGTTTGTGTTCAACCGCATGATATTTCATTATTGAATATCTTAAATTATCTTTTCCGATGTGAAATGGCGATGCAGAAATATTGATCAATAAAGTTGCTCCCCTATTGGCAAGCTCTGCAACAGGATTGCGCTCATATAAAGAGACCTGATTTATTTCATTTACATTCCATGCATCTTCACATATAGTAATTCCCAGAACTTCATCCTTGAAAGGAAACACACTCACCGATTCTGAAGCATCGAAATACCTTGTTTCATTAAACACATCGTATGTCGGAAGAAGAGACTTGTTTTGACGAAAGATAATTTCACCATTGCAGACAAGTAATGCAGAATTATGCAACCCCTTTCCATATTGAGCAGTTTGCGGGAAACAGGTACCGATCAAGATTCCTGTATCAGGAACAGATCTGGAGTAATTGCAAATGTCCCCTATTACCTGCATGGTATTATCAAGAAACCATTTTCTTTCGAGTAGATCCTGTGGGGGATATCCCTGAAGAAACAGCTCCGGAAAAACGACAAGATCCGGAGCCTGATTCCTGTACGAGTCGATTGTATTGTAAATACGTGATGCATTTTTCTTTAAATCCCCAACCAGGGGATTAAGCTGACAAAGAATTATTTTCATGGTTTTCTCTGGACTCGGATTATTTTCCTGTTTTTTGAGTATGTCTTATGCCGTACAGAATAAGAATGTATCAGTTCTGATTTATCAGAAAAGATTGTCCTGTCATTTCAGCAGGCTTTTCTATTCCAAGCAGCTCCAGTACAGTGGGAGCAATGTCGCACAGTTTACCATCATCACGCAGCTTAACATTTTCGATACCGACGATATTCAATGGTACAAGGTTTGTAGTATGTGCGGTCATAGTAGAACCATCATCCAGTTTTGTCTGTTCGGCATTTCCATGATCAGCGGTCAAAATACAGACGCCGCCTTTTGACAGAACAGCCTCAACAACATCGTGAACGCATGTATCAACAGTTTCGACAGCTTTTACAATCGCATCAAAGATTCCGGTATGCCCCACCATATCGCAGTTTGCAAAATTACAGATAATAACATCATATTTATCACTGTTAACAGCTTCAACCAGTTTATCCCGCACTTCAAATGCACTCATCTGAGGTTTGAGATCATATGTGGCAACTTTTGGACTGTTAACCAGAATTCTGTCCTCATTTTCAAACGGATCATTTTTCTGGCTGTTAAAAAAGAAGGTGACATGTGCATATTTTTCAGTTTCAGCACATCTTAGCTGTTTCAATCCGTTTTTTGCGATCACTTCTCCCAGAATTTTTTCATTTTTCATCTCCGGAAAAGCTTCGGTAAAATTGCCATTGTCATAATAATGTGTCATTGCAACGAAACATGGAACAGTAAAAAGGGTTTTGAACTGGTTGAAATCCGGTTCAACCATTGCTTTGGTCAATTGTCTTGTACGATCGAATCTGAAATTAAAGAATATAAAAGCATCCTTTTCACCCATTCCTTTATAATCAATAATCCGCGGCTTTATGAATTCATCACTTTCTCCTGCATCATAAGCCTGCTTTATGGCCTGCTTCCAGTCTTGAACTTTTTCTCCTTTTGCTTCCATCACTGCCCGATATGCCAGTTCAGTTCTTTCCCATCTGTTATCTCTGTCCATGGCATAGTACCGGCCAATTACAGTTGCAACTCTGCCTATACCGGTTGTATTGATACCGTTTTGAAGAAGTTCCATGTGTTCAAGAGCAGATTTTGGAGGCGTATCCCTGCCATCAGTTATTGCATGTATCAGAACATTTGAAAAATCATGTTTCTTGCAAAGGTTCAGTAAAGCGATACAGTGGCGTGTAACTGCATGTACACCTTCTTCCTGAATCAATCCCATAAGATGAAGTGTTGTTCCATTTTGTCTGGCAAATTTTATGGCTTTAATAAAAGCTTCGTTATCAAAAAAGTCTCCATCATCAATCGCTTTGTCGATTTTTGTAAGGCTCTGATAAACGACTCTTCCTGCACCAATATTGAGATGTCCTACTTCACTGTTCCCCTGGTATCCTTTTGGAAGCCCGGCACTCAATCCGGATGTTTGCACTAATGTTACAGGATATTTTCTCTCGTATTCATCAGCAAAAGGTGTGTTGGCAACATGTATTGCATTGGAAGGTTCCTGTCTTCCCCTTCCCCAGCCATCTCTTATTATTAAACAAACCGGTCGTTTTTTCATTTTCGTATTCTCCTTAATTCAAGTTAAATTACTATTCTTGTCCTTAATCGATTTTATGTATAATTTTCTGCAATGATCTCCATAACAATATAAGAGAGCGTTTTTATAGCAGTAAGATACAAATCCAATTACATCAAGGATAACTGATCCGGGGATAAAGTCAATAACCTGCATGCCATGGAACAGCTTAACGGAAATTTTGCAGATTAACATGCAATTTTTACATCACAGACCTGTATCATCAATAAATAATTCGTTGTACATATTTTTTTATAAAACATTTATCCAATCCAGAAAATTCAATGAACGAAACTGTTTTCCTTGAGTTGTTCACACAACAGCTCGTGATATTAGTGTTTTTTCATGTCTACAGAAATTACTTTATACATATAAGGCAAAAAACATTTTTTTGGGTTTAATATACCAAAAAACACTTTAACCAGAAAGTTTTATATATGGCCCCCGAAGATTCCATTATCAGATCCACAGATGTCACATTGGGATCAGTTTCCCAAAAAAAAACTGACACACTATCCAAATTGCACCCCTGGACCTTCTTAATCTGTTCAAATCTTGGATTCGATTCATCGGGTCTGGAATTAATATCAGCTTCGAGCTGGTATGATTTCTGGGAAAATCACAAAATCAGGGTAAATGGAGCAGTTCGAAATCTGCCAGAAGGAGTATCTCCCTTCTATCTGGAATATGAAGTCAATTCATTCAAGGATTTCTCAAAACAAGCCCTTATATCAAAAATCCCAGTTCTTTGTACTTATTCCAAAGCACTCGAAATCCTTCGCGATCTGCAAAAGAACAAAATTTTGCCTCAAAATGCAAAAATTCAGATATCAGAACTTGATCTGCCGGCAGAAACAAAAAAAACTATTTTATCACTGTTTCAAAATGAGTCTATTGCTGAAAGCAAGTCCGAAAAAGTTGATTCCATACTCTCTATGGTTGATACAGGACAGGTGGATTCGAAAAACGACCTTTCATCAGTATTTCAGCAAATCCCGGATTCAACAGTTACGAACCAGAAAATTACAAAGATAATTGGAATTCTTGAAAATCAGGTATCATCAATTTCTGATACTGTCGTGAATGAAAATTTTTTCAGTTCAATACGGGATTCCTGGTATCAGTTGAAAGATTTTCTTAAAACAGCAGGTCGTAATGAAAATATTCAGGTATATGTTCTTTCGAAATCGTACAAAGAATCAGTTGATTATCTTTCAAGACCCGACAGCTTATGTACATTGGAGGGAACTGCTCCGGATTTCATTCTCTGGGATTATCCAATATCAATTAATACAGCTCAATTAAGTGATTTACAGGAAACAGCAAAAGTCGCAGACAAACATAAAAGCATACTGATCGGTTCATTTAACAGTGAAGATCCGTCAGTAAAAGAACTGCTGAATACTGATAATATAACACATCTGCTGCAGCAGTCTGAATACATACCCTTTACCCGACTAAGAAAAGATCTATTTACAAGAAATATTGTTCTTTGCCTTACATCTGCAGCACCTGTCAGTAATGATGAAACACATATATCAGGCCACTGGATCTTTGGAAAACTGTGGTTAAATTCTTTTGCAAACAAAGGGACTCCTTTTGAATTGACCGATTTTGAAATCACAAACTCCATTTCTCTTCCAGACATAACAGAACCGGTTGTAAAAGATGCCCAAAAAAACGGCATAACAATCATAGCTTTAAACACGACTGATTCAAATCCAAACGTCCTTTTCAGGTATGAAGAGAATGAGGCTTATGAAAGTCTGTTCTATAACCTGGCAGTAAACCGCATTGCAAAACTTGCAGTTAACTGGATAAGCAAAAATTCAAAAAAGTATCCTTATGATGGAGCTGTTACAGAATTGAAACAGTTTCTCTACACCCAGATAAAACCATATAGTATTTTATCGTCACAAGAAGCCGTTTCAGTCCAAAAAGAAAATGAATCAATTCTGGTGACAATAGACTCGGAATCAACAGTGTCCGGATTTCCATTTAAATTCAAGTTTACTGTCGATTTCAGGGTTTAATTAATTTATAATGTAAGATTCAAATGATCTTAATCAGTAATAAACTGCTCTTGAGATGTTTAGCAGAATACGTTTATTATTATTATCTTTACCAGACAAGATTTTTTAAAAACTTTATCTGCCGTTTTTTAAACAATTCGATTGTGGTTTTTGTCTGTACATGGTTTTATATTGCAATCAGATTCAAGAGTAATTCGTATTCAGATATTTATTAAATACCAGATACCAGAGGAAATATGAGCTTTTATTACCTGGAAGTTATTCGAGGAACAGAAACCGGAAGAAAGTTTTTTCTTCCTGATGGAGCGATCAGTATAGGAAGAGATACACAAAATACAATTGTGTTGTGTCTTGATAAAAGTGTATCCGGACATCATGCAATCATCTACAAATCTCCAGAAAGAATTCTGATCGAAGATCTTCAGAGTACCAATGGTACTTATATCAATGAAGAGAAAATTGCGGCACAAAAAGATCTTGTAACCGGTGATGAAGTTGGATTTGGGAAAACGGGACCACGATTAAAAATTATAGTATCGGATCATGAACTGGATACCAGTGCACCAGAAGTTTCTGGGGAGCAGGAAGATTTTGCTGTCAAGACTCTTCAGGAATCCGGTATCATGATGAAATCGGATGATTCAACATCAAAAGAAGATCAGAATACAATTTCCATGATGAAACAATCCACCAGTTTCTCTCCTGATTCTTTAAACCCTTCCATGACTTTTGAATACGAAAAAAAACTGATGCAGAAAAGTATCAACAGTGATGAGATGCAAAAATTGATGAAAGATGGCAAACGACTGGAGAAGATACTTAACAAAGGCAGTCTGGGTGATGATCAGACATCAATGCTCAGAACTGTTTATCATGCCAATAAATCAATGCAAAAAAAATGGTTTTATCTTCTTACTGTAATCCTTATAGTATCAATAACAATATCTGCCTATTTTGCTATCAGAAGTTTTCAGTATAAAGCATTAGTTGACAAAGCTCAGACTTTGAGAAAAGATCTTCAGGCATATGAGAAAAAGATTGCTATGGCAAATAATAATCCTGAACAGAATAAAGATCAGCTTGAAAAAATGATAACCGAACTGGAAGAAAAACAAAAATCCCTCTCTAATCTGAAATCACAGATTAATGAAGGTGATTTTGGAAAATTTTACTCTGACCCGCTTGAAAGGCGAATTGATGAAATTCTGATGCGGCTTGGGGAATCAGATTACCATATTCCCGAAGAAATGGTGCAGCGGGTACGATATCATATCGATATCTACTCGGGTCGGATGAAAAATGTCATAACCCGCTACCTGGAAAGAAAAGAAAAATATTTCCCGATGATTCATAAAGTATTCAGAGAAAAAAACCTGCCTCTTGAACTTTCTTATGTATCAATGCTTGAAAGCGGTTTCAATACAATGGCACTAAGTCACGCTGGTGCCAGAGGCCTCTGGCAATTTATGCCGCATACCGGAAGAAGGTATGGTCTTAAAGTTAATGATAAAATTGATGATCGCACCGACCCGTTAAAATCAACTTACGCTGCGGCAGAGTATTTTAAAGACCTTATAAGTATTTTTGGCGGGAAAAGTTCTGTCATGTTGTGCATGGCTGCATATAATGCAGGTGAAGGAAGAGTAATTGGCGCATTGAGAAAAATCGAAGATCCAATGCGTAACAGAGATTTCTGGTATATATACAGAATGGGATATCTGGCAGAAGAAACAAACGAATATATACCAAGAGTTATTTCGCTTATGATTATATCCGAAAACCCTGATGAATATGGATTCGGAAAAGGTCCATCCAATAATGATTCACAACTGGAATCAGAAAATGATTTTATTGAAGTAGACTTGACAATAGATTAGCGGTCAATCCCGAATCATTGAAAACGGAACCTGAAGAAACGGCAACTGCGGGAATTGAAAAATAAATATTTGCAAGAAATGGAAATTCTGGTATCAGAGGATATTTGTTTTAAACAGGTTTTTTTTTGAACGCAGTCACCTGAAATCCCGTGAACATAAACTCATAATCGTATTTCAGACAAGTCTTACAAGTTAATCCAGACACATAAAAATTAATGGCAATTTCATCTTACACATTATTATCAGAAAACGAGTGGAACGAGAAGACAGATCTTCTTGATTCATTTGCACGGTCATGCTGTTTATGCCCCAGAAGATGTGGTGTAAACAGATTTAAAAATGAAACAGGGTTCTGTAAAGCACCTGGGAGAATGATTATCTCAAGAACATTCCCTCATTTTGGAGAGGAACCACCGATATCAGGGAAAAATGGTTCCGGAACAGTATTTTTTTCTTATTGTACTCTTGGATGTTGTTTTTGTCAGAACTATCAAATCTCGCATGAATCACAGGGTCAGTCATTCTCGATTTCAGAGTTAGCCCAAAAAATGCTCTGGCTCCAGTCCTGCGGTTGCCATAATATAAACCTTGTCACACCAACTCATTTTCTACCGTGGATTATAAGGTCTCTTAAGGAAGCTTCATTATCAGGATTAAACATTCCTGTTGTTTACAATTGCGGAGGTTATGAAAATCCCGAAGTAATTGCAGTGCTTAATGGAATTGTAGATATTTACTTACCGGATATGAAATACGGCAAAGACCTGTCAGCATCAAAGTTTTCAAAATGCAACAACTATGTCCATTATAACAGGGAATCGATCCGTGAAATGTTCCGTCAAACAGGACCGCTCAGAACCGACCGCAATGGAATCGGTAAACGCGGGATCTGTATCAGGCATCTTGTACTTCCAAATAATCAGTCTTACAGTTTGTATATACTAGAATATCTGAAATCCTGTTATGATGTATCAGACATCCACATAAGCCTGATGGCCCAGTATCGTCCGTTTTACAAAGCGGAACGTTTTGATGAGATCAACAGACCTCTTGGGGTAAAGGAATATGAATTAATCAGGGATGCTTTTGCCGATGAGGGGTTTGATGGTTTTTATCAGGATATTTCCAGAATTGACAACTCATTTGTTATCAATTTTAACAATACAAAGTAACATTATCCTTTTTGAACATCATGCTTGCCGGCCCCCCTCCGCAGTAACAATTAAAAATTCGAAATCCTAAAAACGAAATTCGAAACAAAAACAAAGAGAAAACAGGAAAACAAGCAGAAAAAATACGAAATCCGAAAAAGGAATAGAACAAGAAATTGATATTTTGGGCGTGTGGCAAACTGTGAATAGCTCAGCTTTACATAGGCATAATGAATAATAAGAAAACAAACAGGAATATCTTTATACATAAGTTTCATACTTTATCCACTTCAGTGGATTAGAAAACAAAAGATTAATCTTACAAACTATATACCACCTGATATCAAAAGATTCAGATAACATTAGTAAACAACCAATTTATAATAAAACATATCACTATTGCATACTGTAAAATAACAACAGAAGAATATGTATGTTTATTAAAATAAATTAAAAAACATATTGAATCAGATTTGAATAAACACTATATTAAT
>DATGNN010000317.1:0-7663 GCA_035306725.1 Chitinispirillaceae bacterium
GGACAGCATAGGATTTTTAAAAACAATAGTGTCAAGTAAAATGTGTGAACTGGGTAAATATGAACTTAAAAAAACATTGATTAAATCAGGTTGTTTTCAGCAATTTCTAAGGTGTATTATGTAAATGTGGGATGGTAGTGAACCAAATTTATTATTCCATAAATAAAAAGAAAAAAGCAAAGAATAATTATGATATGTTTTTCATCCCGATCCACAGATGATATAAAAATTGTCCTTACATCAGCAATTAAACCAAAAACAACTGGTATACTTGGAATAAATGCCACAATATATGTGCTTTTATTTGTTAAGCCCAAATTATACTTGTCTACCCACCAGTTTTTTGAACATAATTTTATTTTTGCATGTTTTCTCATTCATGTCTTTCTGTTTAAATAAACAACCTAGGTTTTTTAATAATCAGCATAATATATTAAATAATTTAATATTTTTATAATATCAATATTATTAAAAAACATTTTTTTAGTCTGAACTACCAGGTTGTATTGCATTTTTTTCTATCCTGAGAAGTTGATCTAATCTCAGCAAAGAACAACACCCCTCATAATTGTATACCATAAATATACCCACAAATTCTCAAACCCGAAAAAGTGAATTAAAAAATTCATTTGTAATTGATGACCAAAAAATTATCAGCTTAGTTTAATCGGAAAATCTACAAATATTTGAAATCCGGTCCAGATCGACCTGAATATCAGGACATTCAAATTTAACGGGAAATTAATTATCTATTCGCTAATGGCACAATAAACAAAATAAAAAAACACATCTCCTAAAAACCATCTTTTTTAAGCTAAAAAGCGGTGTTTAAGGCTGGAAATGGTCCTTTTTCAGGTGTTATTATCTTTAACAACAAGCAGTTACTGCGGTCCAACCCGAAATCCTTTTCACAACCCGTTTCAATGTTGTAAATTTATACTTCAGGGTGGCTCTGTGATCCCTTCTCGAGGTTCGAAACCCGCCAATATCATATCACCGCTGCCCTTTGTCTCAATTTATATTGATACATCCTGTTAGTTCAGTAATCTATAAAAGTAACTTTTATAACTCTGCTTATATTTTCAGGTTTCCTGTATGAGTTTAGCTTACAATGACATTCTCCAGCTCCATAAATCCCATCCTGGATGGAGACTTCTCCGGGCAGAAAATGCCCCCCTTATCATTTCATTTCTCAATAAAGCATTCATTGAGCCAAACATACGGCAATTAAGCCAATCCGACCTGATTTCCAGACTTGATGACACGCTTTATGCCCTGCGCCAAAGTGAAGGCAGTGATTGTTACCCCCGAAACGCTTCAGCCTATCTTGAGGAGTGGGCAAATGACAACAAGGGATGGCTTCGCAAGTTTTATCCTGACAATTCCGATGAACCACACTTTGACCTTACCCCTGCAACAGAAAAAGTTATCAACTGGCTTGCATCTCTTACTGGCCGCTCATTTATCGGTACAGAATCGAGACTGTTAACCATTTTCGACCTGCTCAGGCAAATAGTAATCGGAGCAGAAACCGATATTGCCACCAGAATAAAAACTCTCGAAGAAAAAAAAGCGCAAATCGAAAATCAGATAAACGCAATAAAAAATGGTGAAATACCTGTACTTGATGAAACAGCACTCAGGGAAAGATTTATGCAGTTCAGCACCATGTCAAATGATCTGCGTGGAGATTTCAGAGCTGTTGAGGAAAATTTCCGGAAACTGGATATGCAGGTCAGAGAAAAAATCGCAGCCTGGGAAGGAAAAAAAGGGGATCTTCTCGAAGAAATATTTGGAGAAAGAGACATAATAGTGGATTCGGACCAGGGGCGAAGTTTCAAGGCATTCTGGGATTTCCTTATGTCACCAGAAAGCCAGGAGGAGTTTTCACAACTGCTCGAAAAGGTTTTTGCCATAAACTGTATCAGATCCTCAGAACCAGACAGCCGTCTCAGACGCATCCACTTTGACTGGCTTGAAGCAGGTGAAAAAACACAACGTACAGTTGCGAGTCTCTCACAGCAACTCCGCCGATACCTTGACAATCAGGCCTACCTCGAAAATAAGAGAATCATGAACATACTTGACAGTATCTCCCAGAATGCCCTGCATGCAAAGTACAACATCCCGAAAACAGCCTCATTTATGAGTATTGACAAGATATCTCCAGAAATTCAGCTTGTGATGGAACGACCCATGTTTAAACCCACTGCTGAAATCGACCTTTCATCAGTTGTTTCCGAAGGTGAGAATGATAATTTTGATTCAGGAGTACTGTTTAATCATTTTTATATAGACAAGGCTGAACTTGAAAGCAATATCCGCAGGGAACTTCAGACAACCCCACAGGTTACTCTTTCAGGACTTATAGAAAAATACCCCCTCCAGAAAGGACTTGCCGAACTTGTGTGCTACCTGTCTCTTGCAAGCTCGGACAGACTGACTGTTTTTGATGAAACATGCAGTGAAGAGATAAGCTGGGAGGACAGTAACGAACGAATCCGCAAAGCAATTCTTCCACGGATTATTTTCAACAGGAGCTAAAAATGTCTGAAATTACAGAGTCGGGAAAAGCTTTTTCAAAAGTCATGATACATCTTCTCAAGGGTGTCGTATACGCTGATGAAGATCCCGTGCAATGGCAGAACCTTCTTAATCTGCAAGCCCGTATACGCGACTACGCAAAAGAGATAGGCTTGACTCTGGAGATTTCGGAAGAAGAAGGATTCGCCTGGCTCAAGTCAATCGATCCACAGGATGACAATGAAGAACTGCCGCGGCTTATCACCCGCCGTCAGTTATCATACCCGGTAAGCTTGCTGCTTGCACTTTTGCGACGCCGCCTTGCTGAACATGATGCTACAAGCAGTGATAACCGCCTCATTATCAGTAAAAGTGATGTGGTCGGGATGATCACCACTTTCCTTCCATCAGGATCAAATGAAGTTAAAATAGTTAACCAGGTTGAATCTCACCTGAAAAAAATTGCAGACATGGGTTTTATCCGTTTTCTTCGTACAGACAAGAACAATATCGAAGTTCGCAGAATACTCAAGGTATTTGTGGATGCACAATGGCTTAACGAATTTGACCAGAGATTAAAAGAGTATCTGTTCCCGGAACTTGGGGAGGCACGTGATGACAAGTGATCAGATTTCTTTCAGTTTTGACGACAATGATGAGCTTGCAGGGTTCAGGCTGAGCCGTGCAGAAGTGTATAACTGGGGAACATTTCACAACAAGGTATGGACACTTACCCTTGATGGTAAAAACGGCCTCCTTACTGGTGATATTGGATCAGGAAAATCAACATTTGTGGATGCAATCACGACACTGCTGGTTCCATCTAACCGGATAGTTTACAACAAAGCAGCCGGCGCAGATACCAGAGAACGTTCACTGAGATCTTATGTAAATGGATTCTATAAAACTGAACGCAGTGATGTGGGGATGGGGGCAAAACCGGTTGCACTTCGCGATCAGAACAGCTATTCGGTCATCCTTGGTGTGTTTACAAATCCCGGTTATCTTCAGACAGTTACCCTCGCCCAGGTGTTCTGGCAAAAAGATCTTTCTGGTCAACCAAACCGGTTTTTTGTAATCGCCGACCGTGAACTTCACATTGCAGAACATTTTGCAAACTTCGGCTCCGATATCAGGAACCTGAAAAAAAGAGTGAAAGCAACTGAGGGGGTTGATGATGTCTATGAAAGTTTTCCGCCCTATGCCGCTTCATTCAAACGAAGGTTTGGTATAGAAAACCAGCAGGCACTCGAACTGTTTCATCAAACAGTATCAATGAAATCTGTTGGCAACCTTACCGACTTTGTTCGCACGCACATGCTGGAACCCTTTGATATAGAGTCGCGCATAAATGCTCTGATTTCACATTTTGATGATCTCAACCGCGCCCATGAAGCCGTTCTCAAGGCCAAATTTCAGATCGACAGACTTAAACCAATTGTTGATGATCTTGATAAACATGAAAAAATTACACGCAACTGTGATGAATACAGACTTTTTCGTGATACTCTGCGCCCCTATTTTGCTCAGATCAAGCAGGAATTACTTCAACACAGGCTTAAAAATCTAAATGATGAACATACAAAACTTGATGCACGTATTGAACAGATAAAGCAGGCTGTCACTCAGAAACATGCTGCCCGTGATGAACTTAAAAGGGCTATAGCAGACAATGGTGGCGACCGCCTCGAAAGACTCAAGACTGAAATTACAGAATTAACAAATGCCAAAAACAGGAGATTGCATTCTTTCAACCAGTACAATACCCTTGCTGATCAACTCTCTTTTCCTGTTGTCGATTCTCTGGATACATTCCTGTCTAACCGTAATGCCATAACTGAAGCAATGCAGTCCGGTGACGAACAAGAGGCACAGCTTGAAAACAAACGCACCGAAGAGGGGGTCCAGATGGCACAACTTCGTGAAGAGCACAGAAAAATTACAGAAGAGATTGAATCATTGCGTAAACGGCGCAGCAATATCGGTTCTAATCAGATCAGAATAAGAGATGAACTTTGCACTGCACTTGGTATTAGTGAAGACGAGCTTCCGTTCGCTGGTGAAATTCTCCAGGTCAGGCCTGAAGACAGTAACTGGGAAGGAGCAATCGAAAGAGTCCTTCACAATTTCGCCCTGTCGCTTCTGGTTCCCGATCGTCTCTATGCCAGAGTTTCCGCGTGGGTCAATTCCACCGATCTCAAAAGCCGTCTGGTGTATTTCCGCACACTTTCACGGAACCTGAAAAATAATACTGAAATTCAACCTTTGTCCATGGTAAGAAAACTTTCCATCAAACCTGAAAGTGAATTCTACAACTGGATGGAAAATGAGCTTGCGAAGAGATTTGATTACGTATGCTGTAATTCACTGGATCAGTTTCGCAAAGAAAAACAGGCTCTCACCATGTCGGGTCAGATAAAGGGTTCAGGAAACCGTCATGAAAAAGACGACCGGTTCAATCTTAACGACCGAAGCCGCTACGTACTGGGATGGAATAATGAGGCCAAACTCAAAGCCCTTGATGTTCAGAGACTCGAATTTGAGAAACAGATCCAGAACGCGGCCACACTTGTCAGCGATTTACAACAGAAACTCAGGGATCTCAGGAACCGTAAAGAAAATCTGGTGCGCCTTGAAACCTTCTCTTTGTATGATGAGATAGACTGGAAACCAGTTTCGGTGCGTATTGTAGAACTGGAAAAAGAACGCAAAGAGCTTGAAAGTGCCTCAGATGTCCTCAGGACTCTCAGTCTTAAACTTGAACAGTTAAATCAGGAACTCAAGGATACAGAATCCGATCTGGACACCTGCAAAGATAAAAGGTCAAGAAACAAGGAAAAACAGAGTCTGGCAGAGCAGATGCTTGAACAGTGCAGAACAGTACTGAGAGAATTCAGCAGTGATCTTCAAAACCAATCTGTATATAACCAGCTTGATTCATTTCGCAAAGAAATTTACGGGGAACATCAACTGACTGTAGAGTCCTGTGACAACAGACAGCAGGAACTGCGTGAAAATATTCAAAAAAAGATAGACAATGAAGACAGGAAACTAAAGGCACTTTCTGAAAAGATTATAGGTGCAATGCAGGATTATCGAAGAGACAATGCAGCAGAAACTGCTGAAATCGATGCGACACTTCAATCGGGGCCGGAGTTCCGTGCAATGCTTGCGCAGCTTGAAGCAGATGATCTTCCTAAATATGAAGAACGGTTCAAGGCATTGCTTAATGAAAATACTATTCGTGAAATTGCCAACTTTCAGTCACAGCTCAACCGTGAACGGGTAATCATACGGGAGCGAATAGAAAGAATCAATCATTCTCTGGCCGGGATAGAGTACAATAAAGGACGCTATATCGTTCTTGAAGCACAGGAGAACACCGACACCGAAGTACGTGATTTCAGGGGGGCACTGCGTGCCTGTACAGAGGGTGGTCTGACCGGTTCGGAAACCGAACTGTATGCAGAAAATAAATTTTTACAGGTAAAAGCAATCATTGATCGTTTCCGCGGCCGCGAGGGGTCAAGTGATATGGATAAGCACTGGACAAAAAAAGTTACCGATGTCCGTAACTGGTTCAGTTTTGCCGCATCAGAACGTTATATGGAGGATAACACTGAATACGAACACTATACCGATTCTGGTGGTAAATCAGGTGGTCAGAAGGAGAAACTGGCGTATACGGTTCTGGCCGCGAGTCTTGCATATCAGTTTGGGCTTGAATGGGGCGAAATTCGCTCCCGCAGTTTTCGGTTTGTGGTAATTGATGAAGCGTTCGGGAGGGGTTCGGATGAATCTGCACGGTTTGGCCTTGAGCTTTTCAAACGCCTGAATCTCCAACTGCTTATTGTTACTCCGCTGCAAAAAATTCACATTATAGAACCTTATGTGTCCAGTGTAGGATTTGTTTACAGCCCCGAAGGTCGCGAGTCGATGCTTCGCAACCTGACCATTGAAGAATATATTGCAGAAAAAGAAGCAAGTGTAATATGAAGAGTGGCAGGAAGACAGAATGGACAACACCGGATGATATCAAAAAACTGATCCTGCGCAAATGGGAAAAAGGTGTATTTCTTCAGGACAGTTTACGACATACTATCCCCTACCCTTTAAAATTTACACTTAAACATCCTCAGGGACAGGCTCTCAGCGAATATTTCGGTTCGGCAATCAAGTGGACAAAACTGTTTATTAATACTGATAACCAGCCTTACACAGTCCAGTGGTGTGATATTAATTTCAGGGAAGTAGGCCGTAACACTCTGCCTGTTGCCCTTCTTTTTGATTCGGAACTGTCAGTAGCATCCTTTATTAACAGGAAGAAGGAATTACACCTGTTTCAGAAACTCACAAAAGAGGTTTTGTTGGTATTCCCCAAACTCGAAGACTGGATTTTCAATAAACCTTTCGTACTTTTGAGCCTTGCTCCTGTTCTCAAAAAGTTGATAAGTATTACTGAATGGATTCTCAAACACCCCAGACCCGGAATCTACCTCAGACAGGTCAGTATTACTGGGGTAGATACCAAGTTTATTGAAACGCACAAAAAAATATTGGGAGAATGGTTCGATATTCTTCTTGACTCTCAGCACATCGACTTTTCGCAGAGTGGAATAAAAGGGTTTGAAAAACGCTACGGTTTTCTTTCAAAACCACCGATGATCCGTTTTCGTATACTCGCCCCGTCGATCTATATCAATGGTTTGAGCGACCTGGCACTTCCACCAGATCAATTCAGTAATCTTGACCTCAATGCGGATCTGGTTTTTATTACTGAAAATGATATTAATGGTCTTTGTTTTCCTCCAATCAAAGGAGCTATCGTACTGTTTGGCCGGGGATACGGATTTGAATATCTTGTCGATGCCAGGTGGCTGTATCAGAAAAGAATCTGGTACTGGGGTGATATTGATACTCACGGGTTTGCAATATTAAATCAGTTCAGAAAGTTTTTCCCCAATGCAAAATCTTTTTTGATGGATCGTACGACTCTAATCTTGCACAAGGATCACTGGGTTGAGGAAAAATCTCCCGCTCATGTAAATCTCGAAAACCTTACACCTGATGAGAGTTCTCTTTACAGAGAACTGACTACAGACAGTTTGGGAAAAGCTGTGAGGTTAGAGCAGGAACAGAT
>DATGNN010000318.1:0-2614 GCA_035306725.1 Chitinispirillaceae bacterium
ACAATATCTACTCCTGCATAATCTATTAAATTGTGGGCAAACTCAATCTGTTTTTCGGGGATTTCATATCCCCAGTTTTCTCCCCAATGAATCGAAACAACAAAGATATCCCCGGGTTTTTTGATTTGGAAAATATTTTCAGCAATCTTCTCCACAGGTCTTGAAGAATATTCATCAATTAAATAAATCCCCGGGTGATCTGTTTTTGCTTCCCAATCTGAAGGGATACCACTGGATTGTGAACCAATCGAAAACAAAACGATTCTTCCTTTCTGTTTCAAATTGAGAATTGCGGGAGTCTGTGCTTCTCTTTTATTAAGTCCTGCACCGGCATATCGAATACCACCTTTATTTAAAGATTCACATGTTTGTAAAAGCCCATTAAAGCCCCAATCGGCAACATGATTGTTCGCCAGTGAACAGCAGCTAATTTTTGCATCAGTGAGACAGGCAATATTTTGAGGATTCATTTTATAGTTGATTCCTTTTCCTTTCCAGTAATTTTGGCTGTTGGTGATACTTGTTTCCAGGTTAATAATTCTTATATCGGTATTTCTTCTGTTAAGCTCATTTAAAGCCTGACCCCAGATATACCGAAATGAGACCGGTGAAGGAACGGGGCCGTTTTTTTGTTCTGCAAGATACAGATAATCCCTGGCATCTTTAACAAAAGGTTCATACAAAACTGGATCTGCCGGATTTGGGAGAATCTGGTCAATTCCTCTTCCTGTCATTACATCGCCGCAAAAAAATATCTCAACAGTCATGATTTTTCCTGAAATATCAGTAGGTTAATGATTCTCTGATGCAACTTTTTCGTCTTTTATGACATTCCAAAACAGGTGTCTCAATTATTCGCAACACCCAGATTGTCCCCGGTCAAGTTCTGGAAATTGGATCTGTAAGCTGCCTGGTTTATCCAGATCTGCACTTAAGTATTTACTGCCTCAATCTGTTTTGGTAGACACTGCTTTTGTAGCTGATGTTGCTCTGGTTCGGCTTAATGTATAGATTATTCGTTTTCATTTAGTTGTCAATGCAACAACCATTCCATTCATGTGTAAAACCAATTGTTTTAAAGTGACTCTATATGTTCGAGGTAAAATGTGGGGTAAAATCCATGGGGGAAGAGTTCTTTACCTGCATCGTTTGATGGTATTCCAAATTCCATGGAACTGTTTGTTACAGAAATATCATCTCCATTAAATACAAAAGATCCGGCATCAAAAACTGCATATTCATCCATAATTGGCATTAATGCAATAGAGAGTGTGTATGTATCACTGATATCAATTTTAGAATCTCCAAGTGCATAAAGAGTAAATTCAGTGCCTTGTGCGATACAGTTATAGATCCCAAATCATATATTCCACCACTTATATCCAACTGAAGTGATGGAACCGCAAATACTGATCCTGCCAGAAATGTTTTAGACTAACGACTCCAACAGTTTTTAGAATAATATTCAAACATAACCTCCATTATTTAAAAATTACGTACGATATGATATAAGAAAAGTACACTAAACAAACCCCCAAAACAGAAACGGGGTATAATTTTTTGGATGAAACAAAGAAAAAACAGTTCAAATTTTAACCTGTACTAAGAAATCATTGAAACCCGATACAGGTTACTATCTGCCCACAAATGGTTTCGACATATCTTGTCGGGACAATAAAATGTTGCATGGGACAGGTGTGTCCCGGTGCAACAGAATATCTTTAATATTTAAAACACATATTAAATTATCCTTATGGTATTTTTAATACATGCACGATATCAGCACCTGGCGAGCTGTCCGTTTTCTATTCTCTTATCTTAAAAAACACCTTGTATCAATAACTGCCGGGTTTGTTGTTCTTATAGCTGTAGATCTGGTACAGTTATATATACCCCGAATAATTCAGCGAAGTCTGGATATTCTGGGAGAAAGTACACCATCAAAATACCTGATTCTTCAAAACTCGGTCTTGATTATCGGATCTGCCATATTAATGGTTGTTCTTCGATTTTTCTGGAGGCTTTTTGTAATAAGGCCATCAAGAAGAATTGAAGAAAATATCCGGTCCGACATGTTTGGGCATTTACAAAAAATGACAAGTTCCTGGTTCGATAAAACCAGGACAGGCGATTTGATGGCGCTTTTTATAAATGATCTTAATTCAATACGGATGGCTTCAGGGATGGCACTGATAGGGCTTGCTGATGCACTATTTCTCAGTGTTATGTCGTTGGTGTTTATGGTCATGATCAGTCCCAGACTGACACTTTTTACGATATTGCCACTTCCCCTGATTGTTTTAATGATGGCCAAAACCGGTTCATTGATTCAGAAACGTTTTTCTGCTGTTCAGGAATCCTTTGAACAAATATCATCATCAACCCAGGAGGCTATTTCAGGCATTAGAGTTATAAAAGGCTTCGTACAGGAATCTCTTGAACGAAAGCGGTTTTACCAACTCTGCACCGATTACTTTCATAAAAACCTGAGGCTTGTAAAAATATGGGGTTTGATTTTTCCATCAATAACACTGATGGCTTCACTTTCAATAAACGTTCTGTTTTTCTTTGGCGGCAAAATGGTGATTGCTCAGCAGCTAACGATCGGAGAGTT
>DATGNN010000319.1:0-3515 GCA_035306725.1 Chitinispirillaceae bacterium
ATGTCTGAAGACTAATGAGTTCATTCAATCTACTGATTTTTATCTCTTTGGGAACACTATCAACCATTGATGCAGCTTCAGTACCCTCCCGCACAGAATATGCAAACATAAATGCAGTTGTGTATCGTACCTGCCTGACTAATTGAAGTGTTTCCCTGAAATCATCATCTGTTTCACCAGGAAATCCAACCATTATATCGGTTGTAATATCAGCATCAGGCAGATATTTTTTAATCATGTCAACAAGCTCAAGATATTGAAATCTTCCGTACTTTCGGTTCATCATCTTGAGAATTTTATCAGAACCTGCCTGAACAGGAAGATGAACATGTCTGCTCATCTTTGGAATTTCGGCTATGGCACGTATTAATTTCTCATTACAATCTTTTGGATGAGATGTAGTAAATCTAATCCGCTCTAACCCATTAATACCTGCTATCTTATACAACAAATCCGGAAAATCTGTTCCATGGTCGTTGTAGGAATTAACATTCTGACCAAGAAGAGTAATCTCCTTGACTCCATTCGTAACTTTTTCTCTGATAACATTTTCTATTTCACCTGCAGGTATCGAATGTTCCGGCCCCCGGACATAAGGCACAATACAATACGTACAATAATTATTGCAGCCACGCATAACCGGCACAAAATCAGTAACATTACTCTCTGTTTCAGGTAATTTTGAGCATACACAGCCAGGTAAATGCTTTTCAATAATACTGTCTATTTCATCAATCCTCTTTGCCCCAATCACCAGATCTATTTCTGGAATTATTCCTTTTAACTTGTCTCCAAGCCGCTCTGCCATACACCCAATAACCCATAATGATGCATTTTCTTTTTTTGATTTCGCAAACTCACCAATCTTTACCATGGCCCTTTTCTCAGCATTCTCCCGAACACTGCATGTATTGACTATTATTATATCTGCCTGATCGAATGATAGTGATGATCTAAACCCTCGCATCATAAGTTTTTTTCTTATCTGCTCAGAATCAGCTACGTTCATCTGACAACCAAATGTTTGAAAATAGAAAAGAGGCATAAACGTTAACTCATTAGTTTTACTATTATTATATATACAAAAGTGTGTTTGGTTACTTTATTGACTTCAGTCTGAAAACCTGCCCTGGCATACACACCTCAAACAGAAAGATGTGTCAAGCGTTCCTTTTTATAGATAAATATGCACTAACTTCTTCTCACTAAAGGTTTTTCAATGAAACTGACAAGGTTACCGAAAGTTGATATGCAAAAGCGCAAATAAACCTTTTTGAAGAGAGTGTACAGATTTGCACTACAATCTCCTTTAATCCTCATATTAATGAACTTATACTCGTTGCTGTTTCAAAATACCTTAACCATCATCGGAATCGCTCAAACCTGGTAAAAATAACTCATTCCACCAGTAATTATCTACAATGGATCACACCTGTCCAAAATAATATCGCTGAAACAGATAATCCCTGCTTTGTTCTGCACGTATCCATTCAATCGCAGGCCGGGCAGATCCCTTTTTCTTCAAAATACAATTTAAAACAGGTCAAATATTAAGAGATCGCATTTTAAAAATCAAATGGAGTAAGACACTATACCTGACACAGATATTTGATTTCTTATTTCTGATCAGTGCATGAGATTTGTTTTACAAACACAAATAAGTAATTGATTTTCAATGAAATGGATGAATTGTTCCGGTACCGGACAGATAAACTGGAGTTTTTTTATACAATAACTGATTTTTCAATATCTTACATTTCAAATTAATACGAAATTATTATTATTTCGACTATACCAAACTTACTACCCTTAAACGAGCAAACAATTAACTTGAGAATACCGTTGTTTTAGCTGTAACTCATTTAATAAGAGCAAGTTAATTGATGGGCATCATTAAAACATACAATCCGGAATGAATTCTTATAACCACTTTAATTTTAATGTGTTATGATAGTTTAACCACATTTGGAAAAACCGCATGACTTACACACTGCACAACCACCTTCATTTTCCATAATTCCGCCACATTCAGGGCATTGCGGGCAGTATCCCATATCCAGCCCCGAAAAAGTAATCTGCGACTGATTCTGTGACCCGCATAGTTCATTAATAGCTTTAGCCAGAATTCTTCCAATTGCATCTGCACAAGAAAGAATCATCTCTCCTTCATGCCACGTTGGAATTGGGCATCGAATTCCTCTTAGCTGTTCAACTATAGACTTGGGATCGATTCCAGCCCTCAATGCCAGAGAAACCATTCGCGAAACAGCTTCAGCATTCGATGCAGCACATCCGCCAGATTTTCCCATTTGTGTGAAAACTTCACAAAAACCATAACTGTCGGAATTAATATTTACATAAAGAGTTCCACATCCTGTTTTTGTTTTATACGTACGACCATGAGTAATTGAAGGACGGGACCTGGGATGAATAGTTCCACCAACGTGATTTACAGTCTTGTTACCCTTGTTATCTGTGCCTGCCGTAATGACCTGACCATGTCGTGATCCGTCCCGATAGACTGTAACCCCTTTGCAATTAAGGTCATAGGCATATCGATAAACTTCTTCTACATCAGAAACTGAAGCATCATGCCGAAAATTTACAGTTTTGGACACTGCATTATCAGTGTATTTCTGAAATGCAGCCTGTATAGTTATGTGCCAGCGTGGTTCAATATCATGAGCTGTCACAAAAAGATCACGAATCCGTTTTGGTATGCCAAAAATTTTATTCAAACTTCCGGTCTCAGCAACCATTTTCATCAGTTCTTCAGAATAAAACCCCTCCTCCTGAGCGATCCGTTTAAAAGCAGGATGAATCTCGAGAAGCCTTTTCCCATCAAGAACATTTTTTTCATAAACGATTGCAAATAATGGTTCTATCCCGCTTGAACATCCGGCGATCATACTGATTGTACCTGTTGGAGCTATTGTCGTAACAGTTGCATTTCTGACCTCCAGGCCATCTTCCCGGTCATAAACAGAGCCTTTAAAATTTTCAAAAACTCCACGTTCTCTGGCCAGAAATGCGCTTACTTTCCTTCCCTCCTCCTGAATAAACTTCATTACCTCTTCAGCCAGGTTTGCTGAAGCATGTGAATTGTAACTGATTCCCAATTCAATCAGCATATCAGCAAAACCCATTACTCCTAATCCGATTTTACGATTTGCTTTCGTGAGTTTTTCTATTTCAGCAAGAGGATATTTATTCATTTCAATCACATTGTCTAAAAATCTGGCCGCATTTCTGATTACATTTCCCAGTTTGAAATAATCGATCTCCTTTTTACCGTTCTTTTCTGTGATCATTTTTGCCAGATTTATTGATCCAAGATTACACGATTCATAGGGTAAAAGAGGCTGTTCACCACAAGGATTTGTACTTTCAATCTGTCCAATATGTGGAGTTGGATTTTCTTCATTTACCTTATCCAGAAAAACAATACCAGGTTCACCATTTTTCCATGCAAGTTCTACAATACGTTTAAATACCTTTGATGCTTTTAACCGGCC
>DATGNN010000320.1:0-13346 GCA_035306725.1 Chitinispirillaceae bacterium
TTTTGTATTGCCGCTGTTTCGTGAAATAATGGTTAAAAACAAATCACTGGTAAAAGCAACCCAGAAAAGAACCCGAAAACAGATGGTGCGTCATTATTCCATTATAGCAGCTTTAACAGTATTGGTTCTTGTAGTGTGCGCATATATGTTTTCGGCATATAAAAACACTAAAACTTTTCTGCATGAGGCAGTACAGATCTCGCTGGAACAGTTACCTGCTGAAGATGCGCCTTTGATAGAACAATATAAAGCTATGGATGTTGTCAGGTCACAAATAGTACGGTTACAGAAATATGATGATCACGGAGCGCCTCTGAGCATGAGGCTTGGGTTTTATAATGGTAAAGAAATATTATCAGAGCTTAAAAAGAGTTACTTCTACAGGGTGCGCAGATTCATGGTAGTACCTGCTGTGAGGTATCTTGAATATGATATCCGCGGACGCACAGATTCTTATGGAGAACTTGCGGGAAAAGAATATGATGATCTTTATAGATCTTTAAAAGCATATCTGTTGATATCAGAAGGAGCGCCTTCCGATAAAAATGAAAAAGATACCGTGTTATTACGAAAGGTGTTGTTTGAGGGCATCAAAAAGTCAATTCTCGCAACTATAAAGACATCGCGGCTGCCTACTCAGGTTGAAACCATTTTGAATGAGAATATGGGATTGTATCTGTTTTATCTGTGCAGGGGAGAGTTTCCAAAAATTCAGGAAAATCAGCGTCTGGTTTCCAATGCAAGAAGACGCCTGAGCAGACTTCCGGGTGCACGATCTTTATATGAGGCTGTTATTTTAAAATTGAGTAGTGATGTACCCGAGATTACTCTCGATCAGATTCTGAAGCGGGAGAGTGAGGGAATACTGAAATCGAACAAGACCATAAGTGCGCTTTATACACAGGAGGGGTTTGATCAGTTTGTCTCCGATGCGTTAACAGATGCGGCCAGGGATCCTTTTAAGGTCGATTGGGTTATTGGAATGACTAAAGATGATCTTCCTGAAAGTGCATTTGATACTAAAAAACTCAGATCCGATATGATGGAAGCATATCTGAGTGATTTCAAAGTTCAGTGGCTTGGTTTTCTTGGGTCAGTAGGAACTGAACCTTATGGTGACATAAAAAGATCTTCACGGATTTTACAAAAACTGGCGGCAGAGGGTTCGGAGTTACAGACCCTTATGGAAACTGTTGCTGATTATTCTCAGTTAAAAAACGAAAGTATCGCAGAGAAAGCTGGCAACAGTGCACTTGAAGCTGCTTCAAAACTTAAATCCTCCAAAATCACCGAGAAAGTAAAAGGTAAAGTAAGCTTTTCGCTGGGAAGCAGTTCTCCATTTGACAATCATAATCATTTCTTTGAAAACCTGCGTAAATTTGTCAGGTCATCAGGTGGTGCCCTTGGAGGATTTGAAGGATACAGAGATAAAATATTGACACTTGCCGAGAAACTAAATACTGTTGAATCACAGGGAGAGCAGAATGTTATAAATGTATTTAATGGAAAAGAGAGTGATCCTCTCCTGGATGGGTGGAACTATACTCAAAACACACTTAACAATATGCCTGAAGAGTTATCATCATCACTGGGCAATATCCTGCTAAATCCGTTTCGGTATACCGGTACTGCAGTTTCTGATGTTCTTGCAAATGCTTTGAATTCGAAATGGCAGACAGAAGTTGTAAAGAATTATACAGAACGTTTTTCTGGTCGTTTCCCTTTTAATTCCAGGGGTGAAGACGCATCATTTAATGATTTTATGGATTTTTTCAGGCCGGCAACCGGTACTTTCTGGGGCTTTTATGATCGGATCCTTTCGGCTTTTATTGTTAAGAAAGAAACTGGTTGGATGGTCAAATCCAGTGGCACATTGCAGTTAAATTTTAATCCTGATCTTGCAGCCTCACTTTCAAGTGCAGAAAGAATAAAAAATATCTTTTTTAAACAGGATGGATCTCCCCGTTCCATGGATATTACAATAACCCCTTCAAAGTCAAATAAAAACAGGGCAGATTTGGTTGTAGACGGGCAGGTGATCAAGTTACACCCGGGAGGGAAATCAGCTTATTTCAAATGGCCTGCAGGTCAGAATAAATCTACAGTTCTTAAGATCTATACCGGAGATAATTTTTCTCAGGATATTACCTTCAGTGGTGAATGGGGTTTCATGAAACTGATCAACAAAGCACAATCAAGTGTAATAAACAACAGCTCGTTTTCATGTAAATGGCAATTAAATGTTCAGAATACATACATGGTATACATTGATGCCAGAATAGCTGTTGCCGGAGCGGATCATCCATTCAGCGACCCGGTATTCAGGCAGTTTTCGTATCCTGTTCAACTGGTTACATGCGGTTCAGATGAAATTAAGAATTAGGAATTAGGATCTGTCGTCCTGAACAGGATTAATTTTTTTCCTGGTATTTTTGAATTCCTTGATTGTTCTTACAAATCGATAAAGTGAACTTATAGTACGGGCACTAATGGAGATCCAGTTGGCATTGTTGACTGATGGTCCCGAAAAGGATGTTTTACGAATCTTGTCTGCAAGATCGGTCAGAACTTCAATCTGTTCGGTGTTAAGATGTAAGATAATTTTCCCATTGATAATATCGGAGAAACCATTGTAGATTTCGGCCAGATCGGATATTTCCTTTGTAATCGGGAAGTTGCCGCTTAGTTCAATTCTGAAATTTTCATTTGAGCCGACCATACAAAATATATTACAGAATTCATCCAGTTTGTCATTATCATCCTGATCGTCAATTTGAATCGGAATATCCGACATCTTTTTTTTTGAAAACGTAAACATGTGCCGGTTTTCATAAGTTTCCAGGAGAAATTGACGAAGTTTCGATGACATAGTTTGATGTTTTCTATCAGGGCTGTTTTCGAAAAAAGACTTATGTTAAACAAACTGATATTTCATGAATCAGAGTGAACCGCACTTTATTCTATTCATTACAACATGCTGTATTCCGACAACAACTGATAACAGGAGTGAAAAAGGGATAAATGCTGCAATGCAGATCGAAAAAAAGAATTGTCTGATTCAGTTTGTAATATCATTGTTTATTACAGAATTCTCTTTAATGAAAATTGGTTTTAAATTACTGTTTGATATTGATATATTACCTATAATCCGGACGTTTTTTCCAAAACGGATATCACCTTTTAATGTGAGTGAATCACATTCAAGAAGTGATGGCGCACCAAAAGGAAACCGTTCACTCAACAAATCTATTCTGGAATAATAGAGTGGATCGAGATTAATTTGAACATGAGATGATTTCCTTTCAGGGTTAAGAACAATTTCATAATTATCTGTGAGCAGATAATAATCGGACCATAAAAGAAGCAGCTCTTCACAATTTTTAACCGGAGTGAACCTTGACCTTGGTACACGAACGGCAGCAGCATTTTCAAATACAGAGATGGCAGAACCCATGGCAGATTCCAGCTGGAATACTTCAGGTGAATCGCTGCTTGAGGGATCTATCCGTTTACGGTTTCGAATCATCGGCAGTTCAAGAATGCTGTTTTTGTGATTTAAGAGATCGTATAGAGACAACAGGTTAATCCAGAGATTGTTTGTGTTAAAGTAGCAGTGTCTGGAGATGTCTTTGAATTGATCCATCTCTTCATCCGGACACTGTGCTGCTTCACGAAGAATCAGACGTCCATCATTCAAACGTGCAAGATGCCCACCCTTGCGATCCATCCAGGTGCGGTCTGTTACTTCCATAAGAAAAGAAAAATTGTTTTCTGCAAAATACCCAAGTATGCTGGAATCAAGGCTTGCACCAAGATTGTCAATGTTTGAAACGAATGCATACTTATAACCTTTTTCCAAGAGAATCTCCAGTATTCCTGAGGTTAACAGTGCGGTATAAAGATCACCATGACCAGGAGGATTCCATTCGAGTAAAGGGTTTCGTGGATAAATAACAGGAGCAAGAGTCGAAACATCAATGCGTGGGAATTTATGTTGAATAAACGAAACGGGTAAATCTGTTTTAATATCCGGATATTTCTGCAATTCTGAGCAGCATTCATTTTCAGTTTTGAAACTGTTCATGAGGAGAAGTGGAATTCTGGATCTGTTTCCGCTGTTCAGTTTACGAATCTGCAAAGCAGTAATATCCAGGAAATGCAGGGAATTTTTAACAGGAATCAGTGATTTTGGACCCTTAAGTCCCATTGTAGTTCCAAGGCCGCCATTGAGCTTGATAATAACAGTACTTTCAAGAGATTTGTTGCCTGTATTGTAATAATGGTTAAGATCATCCAACCTGTCGACCTCATCTTTTTGTACTGGTATTATCTTGTTTTCGGGAATAAAACCAGTATTTCCATTAACAAACAGGGAATAATAATATGCAAAAGAATCTATTGCAGCTTGTGGCAATAGATATTCTTTCATTTTTTTTATAAAAAGTTCAACTTTCATTACCAAGCCTGAATTTTAACAGCTGAAAACAGGAAAAACTTTTATTGCAAGGTAAATCCATCGGCAGTTAAAACTGCTGAAAGATTCTGTAATTCCTGATTTCTGAATAATTGTATTGAATAACGCGAAATTATAAGAAATATAATATTACTTTCATTAAAATAGTAATATTTCAGGTTTTATGATGTTTAAAAAAGGTATCAGATTCGGTTGTGACAAAGTTTCAAAAAGCGGTAATCTCCGTTCTGTTTAAAGATAAACTGGAGAGGAGATTCCGGAAATCATCAATAGATTCTATACTGTAACGAGCACTTGATGGTGAAAGACCTATTTTTATTGAGTATGCTGTATCTGGCAGACATGTAAAAAGATCTTCGTCTGTAATATCATCCCCTGCTGCAAGAACGAAATCCCATTTTTCTTTAGAGAGAAGGGCTTCGGCTGCAGCACCTTTGTTTATTCCGGCATTTTTGATTTCAAGAACTTCATTTCCATCCATAACACCCAGATTAAGATTAGTGGCAAGATGTATCAGCGTATCTTTTAGCTCACGAACACGGATAATAGCCAGTTCCGGATCAGAATTTCTGTAATGCCATGAAAAGGAGTACTCTTTTTCTTCCAGAAATGATCCGGGTGTTCGGTCCACATAGATTTCAAGAATTGGACGGACTTCGTCTTTCCACTCCTTGTGCTGTGGTTCAAGAGTTCTCCAGTCTTGTCTTTTTTCTTTAAACCATACGCCATGTTCGGCAAATATATTGAGTTCGAGGTCTCCGAACCATTTTTGTAATGATTCACAGTCTCTTCCACTTATGATGGCAACAGTATTTCGTGGGTCTGCACAAAGATCATTTAAAAGCCGGATTAAATCATCATCTGGTACAGCATGCTTAGGTTTTCTTGAAAACGGAACCAGGGTACCATCGTAATCAAGCAAAAGCAGGTTTTTTCTACTGTCGGCGTAATTCAATTCAAGAGTGTTACGTTCTGCAGAAGAAAGAATTTTTGATTTTAACATTTTCCGGGAGTGTTCAATCTGTTTAAGTCGCAGCATGAAATCATGTGCCCACCGGTTCACATCATACCTTTTTAAACGATTCTGCATATTTTTTATGCGGGATATCTGTTCTTGTGGATCCATTTCAAGGGCTTCTTTAACAGCATTGGCAATATCTTCAATACTGTTTGGGTTAACGATTATGGCTTCACCCATTTCGCGCGCGGCTCCAGCCATTTCACTAAGAATCAAAACACCATTATTATCACCTTTTGCGGCCACATATTCTTTGGCTACCAGATTCATTCCATCCCGAAGAGGTGTAATAACAGCAACATCTGCGAGATGATAAAGGGCAGCAAGCGTTTTAAAAGGCAAGACCCGGTAAAAGTTCAAAATAGGGGCCCATTCAATTGTTCCATGTTTGCCATTGATTCTTCCGATAAGTTCATCAGACCTCTTTTTGAGCATGCGATAAGAATCAACACCTGTTCGGGACGGAACTTCAACAAGGACCATTGTAATTTTCCCTTTAAGTTGTGGATTTTTATCAAGCAGCCAGTCGAATGCTTCAAGACGTTGAAGAATACCTTTTGTGTAATCCAGCCTGTCTATTGAGAGTATGATTTTCCTGTCTCCGATACTTTTTTTAATATGTGCTTCCTCTTTATTCAGGTCCGGGATATTTTTTATGTCTGCAAAATGTTCGTATTCAATTCCCATTGGAAAAACATCAGTTCTTATTATCCGGTTCTGGTAGATGATCTGACTGAGTTTGTGTTCAATTCCAAGCAGTCGCCGGATACTGTTAAGGAAGTGGCGAATATAGTCATAAGTATGGAACCCTATCAGATCAGCACCGAGCATTCCGGTTAGAAGTTCCTTACGCCAGGGGATCAGCCTGAAGATTTCCATAGACGGAAACGGAATATGCAGGAAAAAACCAATATTGGCATCAGGAATATGTTCACGGATAAGGTTGGGGAGAAGCATGAGCTGATAATCATGAATCCATATAAAATCTTTTTTTTCATATATTCCAAGTACGGCATCCCTGAACTTTTTATTTACTTCCACATAGGAGTTCCAGTGTTCTTTCTTGTATACAGCATAGAGCGGGAAGTAGTGAAACAGCGGCCATATTGTTCTGTTTGAAAATCCATAATAGAAGTTGTCTATATCATTTTTTGACAGGAAAACAGGAGAACATTTCTGGTCCAGTAATGATTCTGTTACTTGCTGTGTATCATTTTCATTGAAACGCTCACTATATGTTCCGGGCCATCCAATCCAGTTACAGTTATATGAGCGGTAGAAAGAATCGAGACCTGTTGCCAGGCCACCGACACTTTTTGTATAGGAAAGTGTACCTTTTTTCTTTTCAACGGTAATGGGAAGGCGATTTGAGATCAGAAGTAATCGTTGCATGGTTGTATCCTGTGTTTTTGTTGTGTGTCATTTTAATAAATTTATGCAGCACTAACCGCTGAAGATGATGAAAGTAAGGTTGTTCTACTAATATAATGATAGGTGGGAGTTGGAGCAAGCCGATAATTTCACTGATAATTTCAATACCATGTGCGCAAAGTACCGATAAAACTTATATTAATTCTATTGCCACACCTGTTTAAAATAAATCTGTGAACAGGCTGCCATGCTTATTTGCCGGGTGAAGTGTTAAAAGCCGGGATCAAAGTTGTTGAAGCGATTAAAATTATACTATTTGTAGCAATTGTATCCGGAAAAACTGATGTTCGCAATTATTAAAAAATCATTAATTCAAATCATTGTTTTCAGTAGCTTTCTATTTGCAAGAACGTATACACTGGAAGAGTTGATTGCAGAAGCTTTGCGAAATTCAAAACAGCTTCGAAACATGGAAAAAGAGATGGAAAAAACCAATGCCGGTATTTCCCAAGCCTGGGGTAAAGCCATGCCCCATTTGCGATCGTCAATAACAATGAGCCATGCATTCAAACAGACTAGCCCGCTTCACCCTTTACAGTCCCTGATGGAATCTGATGGTCTTGAAAAAATAAGAAGTTTGTATGAAGATATGGAAGATCACACCGGAATACTTCGGGGAACAGGATCAGCAATCACCTATGCATCAATCGATTATCTTATTAGTGAAATGCAAAATGCGCCCGGTGATTCAGCAATCTTTTCGCTTACCTTAAATCAGCCCATATTTGCACAGGGCAAAATCAGCAAGGAGATTCAATCCGGGAAAACTGCTCAGAGAATAAATATATGCCGCTACTATGATATGAAAATGAAAATAAAGGCAGAAATCGTCAAAATCTATTTTGAATCATTATTGGCCCAGAAAAGTGTCGAAATTCAAAAAAAAGCTGTTGAGCTTGCAAAGGAAACCCACAGGCTGGCTGTTGTACGTTATGTTATTGGAAAGGCAAGTGAACTGGATACACTTTCTTCAAAATTGAACCTGGAGAATGCAAAAATTGAAGTTCAAAAAGCGCAGAGTAATAGATATCTGACTTATGAAACTCTTATTACTCTTACCGGAATAATCGAGATACCGGATAGCTTTTCGGTCTCAGGAGAGTTCCCGGAAACGGTGTTTGAATTACCGCTTGAGCTGGTGCTTGGAAAAGTCCGGGAAAGTAACTATCAGATCAGTCAGCTTAAAGGGAAAGAAGAACTTAAGGAAATAATGGTTGATATGGCAAAAACAGAATTTTATCCATATGTTTTTGCCGGCGCTTCATTGTACAAGACAGGATTATTCAATGGTTTCAGTAATTTTTCAAAGGCAATATGGGGCGATAATATAAATGTTTTTGTTGGTCTGACATGGAATCTTTTTACCGGTTTGACAAGAAACCAGAAATTGAAAAAAGCTTTTGCAGATAAAGACCAGTTCAGATTAATACAACAGCAGAAGATTGAACAGATTGAGCTTTTGGCAAGAAGGGCATACGAAAAAGTTGTACTTAACCGGGACCGGATGGATGCTATTGTTCTGGTGCTTGACCTTTCTGAAAAACGATATGCTTTAGCCAAAAAAGAGTATGAAAACGGAAGTAAAACTCTGCTGGATGTTCAGAATGCTGAACTTGAACTGAACAGGGCCAAGATAAAATTTAATACTGCACAATATGAATTCCATACCGCTCTGGTTGACTTATATCTTCTTATGGGTGATATTGAGGATTATTGATTTAATATCAACTGAACGGATTGTTAAATGAAAAGCTGCATACATTATCCAGACATTGGCAAACATTTGATCCTTTTGGCTTATGCATCAATATTTTTAATGTTTCATTGTTCTGCACAAAAAAAAGCAGAAAACGACACTATTGATGAGATTCAGAAAAGAAAGGGAATACCGGTTTCAGTATTAGCAGTAAAAAAAGATACCTTTCAGGTGTATGAACTGTTAAGCGGAACGGCCCGGGGATATTATCAAACAGCAGTTACAGCAGCAATTCCCGGAAAAATAATCGATATCCGTGCAAAAATCGGTGACTATGTAGAAAAGAATACTTCACTGATGTCTATTGAACCGGATCATGCGCAAAACTATGATGTCGTAAAACAACAGTATGAAAATGCACATAAAAGCCGCCAGAGAATCAGGGTACTCGCTGAACAGGGTGGCGTTTCCCAGGAACTGATTGATGAAGTCAATGCCGGATATATGAAAGCAAAAGAAGACCTTGACGCTGTAAGGAAAAGCCAGTTTGTACTCTCTCCGTTCTCTGGTACTGTTGTAAATATACACCAGACTCCCAACAGTAAAATAACACCAGGAGCAGATCTGGTTACTGTTGCTCAAATTGAAAAGATAAGGATACCAGTCAGAATCAGTGATAAAATCATCAACAGATTTAAACCCGGACAGAAAGCTGTTGCTATAGCTGGTGAGGATTCTGTAAATGGTTTCGTTGAAAATGTTTCCCTGTCAGGAAGCAGTTCCACACATATGTTTGAAATAGAAGCCGTTTTTGACAACCCAAGACATTTAATAAAACCTGCAATGCACATTCCTGTCAAAGTAATTACTGATTTCAGGAAAAATGTTATTTCGTTAGATATAGACGACATTATAAATGAAGGTCCAATGAAATATGTATTTGTTGCAAATGATTCTTCAGCAACAAAAGTTGCCATTGAAACAGGAAAAAGATCTGGTAACAGATATGAAATAATATCAGGAATCAATGAATCGGATCTGGTGGTAATAAAAGGTGCAAGCCTGTTATATGACGGTGCTAAAGTAAATATTGTTGAACAGGTCGCCGGATCGGAAAAGTATAGTGTAAAAAGATGACTGTAACCTGGCAAATTTCAGGGTAAAATGTAAAATAGAGGCAGATGTGAAGGAATGTATATGTTTTTAGCAGGTTTAAGTGTAAAACGCCCAACTGCCATGCTTATGGTCATTTTAATGTTTGTAATTTTTGGTATTATCAATTATTTCAGACTGCCGGTAGATTTGTTCCCTGATACAGAAACGCCTTGTATCACGGTAAAAACAACCTATAAAGGTGCCGGACCTCTGGAAATTGAAACAACGGTACTGAAACCAATTGAAGAAAAAATATCGGCTGTTAAAGGAATCAGAAACATTGAATCCTTTGCTTATGAAGATGTCGGGTGTGTTGTTCTTGAATTTAATCCGGAAGTCAATCCTGATCTGGCTGTAATTGAAGTAAAAAATAAACTGGATGCTGTTTCCTGGAATCTGCCTTCTGCTTACGAAAAACCTGTAATAAACAGTGTTGATATTAATGTCAATCCGGTATTGACACTTGTTTTGACCGGAAATCAGAGTCCCGAAACGATTCGTAAGATTGCAGAAAATACCATTAAAGAAAACTTGTTGAAAATTAACGATGTTGCATCTGTTTTAATAAGGGGAGGGCAGGAGAGAGAAATTCATGTTAATCTTGAGAAATATCGTCTGGATGGACTTGGATTGTCTGTTGACCAGATAAAAGAGGTAATTGCATCGCAAACAGCTGATATTCCGATTGGCAATGTAAGTGGGGTTCGTAAAGAATACACGGTTGGTATACAGGGCGAACCGCAGACTCTGGAGCAGATAAAAAATATAGGAATACCTGTTGAAACTGAAAAAAAAGAGAAGATTACAGTGCCTCTTCACTCCCTGGCTGAAATTAAATACGAATATAAAGAGCCTGGTGATCTGAACAGATTTAACCGTCAGAATTGCATCAGTATATCTGTTACGAAAAAACCGGATGCCAATACGGTGCATGTTGCCGGCCAGATCAGTAAAACAGTTGAACAGTTAAATAACAGATTACCCGATGGTTTATCCATAAGGATTGCCAGTGACAGTTCTTTGCACATAAAAGAATGCACTGGTCAAATGTTAAAAAATCTTCTGGTTGGTTTGATGCTTGTCATAATTATGCTGCTTCTTTTTACTGGCGGGCTCCGTGTAACGCTGATTACTTCATTTGCTTTATTGACATCGATTATTATAACATTCAATGTGATTGGTATTGCTGGTTACACATTGAATATCATAACACTGATTTCAATCTGTATAACGGCAGGTATATCAGTTACAAATACAATTGTCGTGTTTGAAAACATTAAAAAGTATATTCAAGATGGTATGCAGATAACGGATGCATCGGTGATGGGAGTTAATGATTCCGGTAAAGTCCTGTCCGTTTCTGTTTTAGTAGTCATGGCTGTTTTTGTTCCTGCTGCCATGGTCCATGGATTAGCGGCTCTAATTTACAGGACAATCGGTATTATTCTACTAACAGGTGCTGCAATTTCTTTGCTTCTTTCCTGTACATTTGTTCCGCTGATGACTTCGTGGGCCTTCAGAAAAACAAACAAGAATACTGAACTCAAAAAAGGAATAGAAAGCCTCTTTGAATTTTTTGCAAAACTGTATGCTGAAACCCTGAGATTCGCAATAAAAGGAAAACTACTGATCATTGCCGGTTTTATAGCTGTCTGCGCATTTTCGGTATGGTATGTAGTACCGAAAATCGGTATTGAGTTTTTGCCGGAAATTGATCTGGGAATTTTTCAAATTACTATCCAGATGCCATCAGGTACCTCATTGTCTGAAACGGATCATGTATTATCAGAAGTCGAAAAAAGGATAATTGACATTCCTGAAGTAGAATCTCTTTACGGAACGATTCGCGGTAATGAGGCAGGCAATGAAAAAAACATGGCAATCCTTGAAGTTAATCTTGGAAAAAATCGTGATAGAACTACAAATGAGATAATAAGCAAAATAAGGCCTTTATTGGCAGACATTCCAGATGCAAAATTCTCGATTGGAAAAAATGGTTTAGGAAAAAGAAAAAACGAATCGGATATCAGAATAGAAATTACCGGAGAAAAAATTGACGAGATTTTTAGTATTGCTGATACTGTTGTATCCATGGCAGGAACTGTTAAAGGATTGACAGATATAGATATCATGCCCAAAACCACAAAACCCCGGATAAAACTGGTCCCGGACCGAAAACTGATCGAAGAGTATGGGATAACAGCAGCACAGATGGGTCGAACTGCCAGTGCATATCTGTCAGGGAGCGAAACTGCTCTTTTTCGTGAAGATAACGATAAGTATACAATCAGGGTTCAGTACGCAGATAAAGAAAAAAAAACAATTTCTGATATTGAAAACATTTCAATTCCAGTACAGTCCGGCATTTTGCCTGTGAAAGCGGTTACCAATATAATTCGGGAAAATGGAGTTTGGCGCATTACCAGAAAAAATCGGGATCGAATTGTATCTGTCAAAATGAATGTTATTGAAGGAAAACCTGCAACAAAAACAAAGGAACTGAAAAAGCTGACAGATGGTATTATCCTGAAACCAGGATACGAAATAGATTATGCCGGAGAGCCGAAAATGATAGGAGTATTTTTTGGTAATTTAACTGTTGTTGCTGTACTTGCCATCATTCTGGTTTTTATGGTGCTGGCAGGAGCTTTTGAATCGATAGTAAAACCTTTAATTGTAATGACTGCAATTATGTCCGGATTTGCAGGTTGGCTCTGGACTTTGTTTATTGCGGAGCAGGCAATTTCAGTTATAGCTGTTATGTCAATGTTTACACTTGCTGGAATTGTTGTGAACAGTGCGGTTTTGATAATATCATATGCGGATAAGCTTGCCAGGGACAAAAGGACTCGTATTGATGCAGTTGTTGAGGCATGTAAAGAAAAATTCAGGACAATCATTATAATGAGCGCAACTGTTTTTCTGATGCTGATTCCTCATGTTTTGTCAAAAGGATCAGTTCAAGGTACATTTTCAGTTTCTGTTCTGGGAGGGTGGATTACATCAGTAATGATAAGTCTGTTTGTAGTTCCTGTATTATATTCAATGGAAAAAAAAGAAAGTTAAGCATAACAATCGATAATTTGTAGTTAGTAATATACGGTAAAAGGATTGTAATAAGCAGTTTTTGGGGTTTTAATATGAATGTAAATTATTTTTTTGATGTGATAAGTTTCATGTTAGCTGGCCGCAATATGTGTGCTTTTAAAAAGATCATGCTCGCCGAGCGCACACGACCCCCGCGATAACGATTAAAAATTCAAAAAAAGAAATACGAAATTCGAAACAGAACGATCAGGAAAACTCGAAATCCTAAATTAGAAATACGAAATAAAACCAAAGAAAAAATGAAAAACAATCGGAAACAATAATATAAAAAATACAAAATTTCAATTTTTACTGAATTGAACAATTAAGAATATGATGTCCATATAATCCGGGTTTATAAAATTGGATTTTGAATTATTGGGATTTGTTTGAAATTTGATCTCTTATTGAGATTTGGAATTTATTCTTTGACCTCTACCCCAAAGTCCCCCTTTCTCCCACAGAAAGCGGTAACCAGCAGGATA
>DATGNN010000321.1:0-3502 GCA_035306725.1 Chitinispirillaceae bacterium
AACAACAGGGTACATCTTCTTATTCCCTCCATGGGACGTTTTGCAAGTGAAATCATGGCAGCAGCCATGAAAGGACTTGGTGTTAACTCATCAGCAATTCCGATCTATGATTATGAAGCACTGAAATTTGGCCGCGCAAACACTTCATGCAAAGAATGTCTTCCACTGCTTCTGACAACAGGCGGTCTGCTTAAATACCTCGCTCACAGGAAAAACAATGATGAGCTTCTGGCATATTTCATGCCCTTTACTCCTGGCAATTGCCGCTTTCCGCAATACAGGGCTTTTCTAAACAACCTGATTCGTAAAAAGAAACTTGAAAATGTATGCATCTTCAGCCTTACAGCAGAGAAAGGATACTTGCATGATGCATTCAGTGCAACAGACCGACTGGGGTTCCTCAAAGCATTCATTATTTCTGACGTAATGGATGATATTAAAAACGCACTTACTGTACTTGCACTGGATAAAGAAGAAGCTCATTCAGTTTTTGAAAAGCAGTGGAAAAAAATTACGGACACATTTAATAACGGGCATGTTAAACAGATCTACAACGTCCTTGAAAATGTAGCTGACAATCTTGCATCTATTCCACTTAAACATCCGCTTTCCAATGCAAAAAAGGTATCACTGATGGGAGAAATCTTTGTACGGCGCGATGAGTTCTCCTGCAGGGATCTTATGTCTGCACTTGTAAAAAGAGATATCGTGGTTAAAAAATCACACTTTTTCGAATGGCTCAAGTATGTAGATTATATTGTTCATCATGGAATCTACCAGCCGGATTTTACATTCAAATCCAAAGTTCAATTTGCCGTTAAACAGCTTTTACAGAACCGTTATGAACAAAAAATCAAGAAAATTCTTTCCAGATCCAACCTTTACGAGTACGAAACAATAGATATAGAAAAAATTACCACTTATGGGAAAAAATTCTTTGATCTCGAATTTCGTGGAGAATCGATACTCGCTGTCGGCGGTTTCTTTAAAGAGGTACTTCACTCTACTCATGGAATGGTATCAATCGGTCCTTTTGCCTGCATGCCCACACGTGTAATCGAAGCAGTTCTTTCGGTTGAAGCAACACTTGATACAAAAAAATCCTTTAACGACATGAACTCATCTTTACATAACAACAAGCTGGATTCGTTTACTTCACTTCCATTTTTGTCTGTAGAAACAGACGGCAACACTTTCCCGCAGATACTTGAAGCCAGAATTGAGTCGTTCTGTTTGCAGGTTGAAAGGCTGTACAAAACCATACATCAGGCTTAAAAACACAGTGTAACTGCCAGACCGGATCTAAATAAACAGCTTTTTTTATTCGATTCGGTGTACATTTTTTATCAATTACCCCCGGTTATGGTTATATTAATACAATAATCATGTGTGCGGAAAACATCATGATTGCAGCCTCTTATAGGTATAATACCAGGAATATGCTGATTTTAAACGAATAAAACTTCAATCAATTTTAAAGGATCTTTTTCGAGCACTAAACTTTGGAATAATCTATGATCAAAATATGCATTAAATCGATTCTTTTTTCTATAATTCTATCTTTAACTGTTCTTCCATTCAGATCAATATCACAAGAAATCACAGTAACAATAGATCCACTCGAAAGATTTCAGCGATTTGAGGGTTGGGGTACAAGTTTATGCTGGTGGGCAGTTCTCGCAGGAAAATGGGATGATGCAAACAGAAAAGCACTTGTTAATGCGATTGTCGACCCTGATACTGGTCTTGGATATAATATTTTCAGGTACAATATCGGAGGTGGAGACCAACCCGGTCATGATCATCTGACCAAAGGAAGCGGTGGCGCAAAAGTTCCAGGTTTCAAACCAACAGAAAGTGGTGATTACGACTGGGATGCAGATCCTTATCAACGCAGGATTCTACTTGAAATTAATGAACATGGACAAGATCTTATTTTCGAAGCATTTTCAAATTCCCCCCCCTGGTGGATGACCAAAAGTGGCTGCGTTTCTGGAAATAGTGACGGATCGGATAATCTCAAGGAAGATTATTTTGATGATTTTGCAGATTACCTTTCTGAAGTAGTAAAATATTACAAAGATACGTGGAATATTACATTCAGGACTGTAGAACCATTCAATGAACCGAGCGCAGGGTGGTGGAAATCAATGGGGGATCAGGAAGGTTGCGGTTTTAAGAATAATCAGTCAAAAATGATTAAAGAGCTTGGGAAAGCACTTGTTGCAAAAAATCTTTTTGGAGCGACATCAGTAAGTGCTGCAGATGAATCTTCGATTGATCAGGCCCTGACAAGCCTTAACGGTTATGATACTGAAGCTTTGGAATACCTGTCTCAAGTCAACACACACAGTTATTCCGGCCATAATTCCAGAACTCAACTTGCATCAAAAGCCTCATCACTGGGTAAAAGAGTCTGGCAGTCGGAATCCGGGCCATTGCACAAAAATGATAACAGCCATATAGCATTATGGATGGCTGATGTGATAATCAGGGATATTCGTGATCTTAAAGCCGAAGCCTGGATAGACTGGCAGGTGAGCGATCCTGCAGAAAACTGAATGTCGATAAATGCGGATCACCGGAATCAGAAATTTACGTACAAAAGTCGTTTTTACATGCATTGTGCATTCAGCAGATTTATTCGTCCCGGATCGCATATAATCTCAAGCGATAACGACAATACAATTGCTGCGCTCACCAAAGACAGCTCATTGGTGGTTGTAATAAGAAACGGAACCGGTAATGATAAAATGTATTCCCTGGATTTATCGAAATTCAGCCATACAGGCAAAACTGTTAAAGTATATCAATTCAGTCTTCCTGGTGACCTGAAGCCTCTGGCTGATATGCAATTGCCCGATAATAACCGGCTTTCAATAAATTCGCCGTCACAAACAGTTACTACCTGTGTTTTTTCCAATGTTTCTTCACCACCCTGTACGCCATCAGAGATTACCTCCTATGTAAAAATTAACAGTCAGCCATGGCAGGAAACCCTGGATGTTACGTTAAATGCTGGTGATACACTCAAACTTGGTCCTCAGCCATTAAGTAATGGTTACTGGAGCTGGAAAGGTCCACAGAATTTCGAATCTGAAAACAGGGAAATAACTATCAGAAATATTTCCAAATCACAAGAAGGAGATTATGTTGCTGCATTTTGTAATTCCCAGGGGTGTACGAGCAGTGTAGTTATTAATGTAACCGTAGATGATCCAAGCAAGGTCATAAACAAAGAAAATTCCCGGAGTAAATATAATCACAGAATATATTTCAGAGATAATAATCTGACAGTGATATATGATTATCAATATCCACTTACGATTCAGGTATTTACCTTAAAGGGTGTATCTGTATACAAGAAAACAATTTTCAAAAATGTAACAACTCCGGTTTTTTCGGGTATACCCTATGGTAATTTTATAGTACGAATTAGTACAGAATCGGGTAAACCTGTTTTTGAAAAAATGCTGGTTAATTTGTTCTGATTTGAATTTTA
>DATGNN010000322.1:0-11178 GCA_035306725.1 Chitinispirillaceae bacterium
AAGCATATCTTTAAGAGAGGGTCCATCAACAAATTCCATCTCTATATAAGGGATCTGATTCCAGTAACCCATCCCATAAATTTCAACAATATTAATATAACGAAGATTTGCACTTATTTTAGCTTCAGTTTCAAGTCGTCCACGCGTTTCTTCATTAAATCCAGGTTTGAGGATTTTAACAGCCCTGACTACTTCCAGTTGTTCGTGCCATACTTTATAAACATTTGCCATGCCGCCGGCAGCAATAAGCTCAGTTACTCTGCAATGCCCGAGACGGTCGCCCGGTTTTAGTAGCTGTTCATTAGTTGCCAGAGGTGTTTCAGTCGTTTCTTTTAGTGGATCGTATGAAGTAGTCATAATTATTAGTATGTAGTATAACTTTGAAGTTTAATATATTTTATCAAAATAGTACATTGTCGGCAGACAGGTATAATTTTTATTCATTATCACTTAATCCTGAAACTTTCTATGTGATACTTTAACCTTGATCAGGCAGGTGTTATTTTTAAATACTTATTTCAGTTTTTTTTTAAAGAGAAGTTTCTGTAGTTAAAGGTACATATGAAACAAGAATTGATATGGAAAAGAACACACACATGTGGAGAACTAACTTTCGAAAACGAAGGTAAAACAGTTGTACTTAATGGATGGGTACACAATTGGCGTAATCATGGTGGAATTATTTTTATAGATTTAAGAGACAGGTTTGGAATTACACAGGTGGTTTTTAGTCCTGAATCGGAAGAAAAAACGACTAATGAAGCAGTTAAACTCAGGCATGAATACGTCGTTTCCATAACTGGTGTTGTCCGAAGACGTCCTGATAATATGGTTAATCCGAAAATGGTAACCGGAAGTATTGAAGTATACGCTTCGAAATTAATAATTTTAAATACAGCACAAACACCACCGCTTCACATTAATGATCCCGATGCTTCTGAATCTGAAGAACTACGTTATCGGTACCGTTATCTTGATCTTCGTAGACCTGGTCTTCAGTATAATATTATATTTCGGCATCAGGTTGTTGCCGAGGTTCGTAAGTATTTGTGGAATAAAGGGTTCACAGAGATTGAAACTCCTGTTTTAATGAAAAGTACTCCTGAAGGTGCACGCGATTTTCTTGTTCCCAGCCGTATTAATAAAGGTAAATTTTATGCATTACCGCAATCACCTCAAACATACAAACAAATATTGATGATTGCAGGTTTTGAACGATATTTTCAGATTGCAAGGTGTTTCAGAGACGAAGATTTGCGTGCTGACAGACAACCGGAATTTACACAGATTGATGCGGAATTGTCTTTTATTGATGAAAATGATATTTATTCTATATTCGAAGAAATGATAAAAATTGTTTTTAAAAACTGTCTGGATTTAGAGATCAAAACGCCATTTACTCGAATGAGTTTCAAGGAAGCTTTCAAAACTTATGGCACAGACAAGCCGGATCTGCGTTTTGGATTACCGATTCATGATGTAACAGGTATTTTTAAAACAACTGAGTTTAAAGTTTTCAAGTCTGTTATAAGCGAAAACGGGAATATTGCTGCAATTGCAGCAACTGGGCTTGCAGATTTAACAAGGAAAAATATCGATAGTTTAACTTCATTTGTTTCAATTTTTGGCGCAAAGGGTCTGGTTTGGCTCAGGCTGACAGAAAATGGGGTAGAAGGGCCTGCTGCAAAATTTCTTTCAAAAACAGAAATGGACTCTCTGATTGAGAAAACTGAAGCTCAAAAAGGTGATATGATTTTTATAATTGCTGCGGCTGAGAAAATCTGTTTTACTTCTTTGGGTCAGTTGCGTCTTGAGTTAAGCAGAATGAGACAATTAACTTTGAAAGATGATTATAAGTTCCTGTGGATAAATGAATTTCCCATGTTTGAGTACAGTGAACAGGAACAAAAATATGTCGCTGTTCATCATCCGTTTACTTCCCCGGTACAGGAAGACATACCGTTACTGGAAACTGGTGATTTTCATAAAGTTCGTTCCAGGGCATATGATCTTGTTTTGAACGGTTTTGAACTGGGTGGTGGGAGTATCCGTATCCATCAGAAAGAGTTACAACAATCTGTATTCAAGCTTTTGGGAATCAGTCAGAAAGAAGCTGAACGAAAATTCAGCTTCTTATTGAATGCTTTAACCTATGGTGCTCCTCCTCATGGTGGAATCGCGTTTGGACTGGACAGAATAGTGATGTTGATGCTTGGTTTGGAAAGTATCAGGGACACTATAGCATTTCCCAAAACAACAGCAGGTATATCCTTGATGGATAATGCGCCTGATATTGTATCGGAAACTCAAATAAATGAGCTTGGGATTGAAATTAAAAAAGAGTACCTGAGGGATGGAGAAAAAGAAAAGATATAAAAAATCAGTTTTCCTTGACTCATCTTTAATTAGAAACTATTATACTATAACCTATAGCCGAATAGCCAGTTCGGTTAAAATATAACAGGAGGTTTCGATGAATAAATTTTTAAAACTTACTTATGCCATCATAATTGGTACCATGTTTCTGTCCGGGGGAATCATTGGTTGTTCACCTAAACTCAGTGAAGAAGAAAGTACAAAGCTTCAGGAAGCCAAAGAAGCGGCTGTAAGTGCAGAAAAAAAACTTTCAGAACTTAGAATGGAACGTAAAACATTAGAGGATCAAAATGGTGGTAGTGGAAATTCGGATATGGGAAATGTTGAAGAGCAGACCCTGGAGGCGCAGGAACAGTTACCAGAAGAGGAACAGGAAGAGTTTGAGGAAGAATTGAATGAGTAATTATTCATCCAGTTCGAATAAAAAAAAGAGATTTAAGTATCCGTGTATGGGTTCAATAAAATCTGTTATATATCGGATATTTTAGAAAACAGGTTAATATTAAGGCTCCGATCGTGTTCGGTTGTGAGCCTGTTTTTTAATTAATCTGATCTGTTTTTGAACATAATCAGGCGATACATATATATATTTCAATTGTTAGTTCACTTCAGAATTATTCGAAATGAATCGCATATATATATATATGATTTTCCGTATGTAAGTAAAAAATGGAGAGGATATAAAGAGCGATTCTGAAATGGCTAAAAATTCCCGCAATACTCGAAGAGATACAAGATCAATAAAGGTAGTTCGAATTGGGAAAAGAATACATGTTCGGATTCCACAGTTTCTTTCACCACCATTCTATATTCTTTGCAGTACGATACTATTTATAATACTGCTTTTTCCTTATACAACTACAGTTCAAACTTTTGATCTGCCAAAACTTGGTGAAGCATCAAAAGAAACAATTATAGCTCCATTTACATTTGATATTATCAGATCTGCTGAAGAACTGGAAAAAGAGCGGAAAAAAGCGATGGAACAGGTGCTTCTCGTTCTTGATTACGATCCTGAAATACGAAAAAATGTTCACAATAAATTACTTGAAGTCAGAAATAATGTTCAGAAAACAATCAATGATGATACTCCGGATTCTGTAAAAGATGTTATAAATCTTAACCTTTCCAGAGAATTATCTGAAAATTCAATTAAAGCAATTAAAAAAAGGCCTTATCTTGTTGATGATGCCATATTTCAAGCCGGCGATATACTTGACAAAGGCGTTTCTGCAGTTTTGCTGGTTCCAACTCTGGAAAGACTGAATGAACTGAAAGCAATTTACAACACCTCTTTTGATCAGCACCTCTTTTACGACAGGCAGTTTGTATCTTTGCGCAGGGATTCCATGGAGGTAACAGTACGTCATTATGAGCTTCCTGTAAAGGAAATTGCACTGGAAAATGCAATTAAAGACTTGAGGGAAGACAGAAAATTTGATGATGAGGCATTGAATACGATATACGAGATCCTGTTTGTGTATATTCGGCCTAATATAAAGGTAAATGGTGCTGCCACGATGCAAAGAAGGCAAAAGGCATCACAAGGTGTCCTTGAAATAAGCGGCAAGGTAATAAAAGATACAGAAATCGTTAGAAAACATCAGGAAGTAACATCTGAGATTATCCAAAAACTGCGTTCTTTAAGAATCGCTATGGATCGTATGGTTAACATCCAGGAAAAAAGGAAGATCAAGGCCGGGAATACAGGACGGCTTTTGTTGGGTTTGTTGCCACTTCTGTTTGCTGCTTTTTATATAAGAAAATTTAATTCCAGATTACTGAAAAGCAATGTGCATCTGATTGCTCTGGCGCTGGTGCTGATAATTCAGGTTTTGATAATACGGGTTGGTATTTTTATTACACCACGGTTGTTTGAAGGATCAAGTGAGTTGAGCATGCTTGTTCCAGAGTACATTGTTCCTGTAATAACCGGATCTGTGTTGACTGCTATTCTGTTCAACCTGGAACTGGGTTTCATGATGACTCTGTTTGTAAGCATGTTTTATGGCATTGTGATGGGGTTCAATCATTTCTTTTTTATCTATTCGTTTCTTGGTGGTACCATATCCTGTTTTCTGGCACGGAACATAAGATACAGATGGCATTTTTTCAAGATAATACCTCCTGTTGTATTGATATTTATAATTATTATTTCATTATGGCATTTAATAGGTTTTAAGTTATCTGTTTTGACCATGTTTCTTAATTTTGGCCTTACACTTATCAGTGTGATAGTGGCAATTTTTCTTGCAATGATGTTTACACCGATTTTCGAACGACTGTTTGATATAACTACCGACATGACTCTTGTAGAGCTGTCCGATATGAATCATCCTATTTTAAAACGTTTATCAATAGAAGCTGCCGGTACGTATAATCACAGTGTACTGGTTGGGAATTTAGCTGAATCTGCTGCACAGAGGATTGGAGCGAACCCCTTGCTTGCAAGGGTAGCTGCGTATTATCATGATATAGGTAAAATAGAAAAGTCGGATTATTTTGTAGAAAACTGTTTAACAATAGATAGAAACCGGCATAATAAATTATCACCATCAATGAGTGCCTTGATCATTTGCTCTCATGTAAAAGACGGTATAGAGTTGGCTAAAAAGTATAAACTCCCGAAAGTAATTCAGGATGTAATAATGCAGCATCATGGAACAACTTCTGTTTCGTTTTTTTATGAAAAAGCACTTGAGCAGGATCCGCATAAGCAGGTAAAGGAGCAGGATTTTTGTTATCCTGGCCCTGAACCGCAGACACGTGAAACTGCAATTATAATGCTTGCAGATTCTGTTGAAGCAGCTTCAAGGAGCCTCGGCACAAGTTCTCCTAAACTTTTACGTGAACTGGTTAAAAAGATTATAAAAGATAAGTTTCTTTCATCACAACTTGATCAAAGTAATCTTACTCTTCGTGACCTGGATGAAATTGTTGAGGGTTTTATGCCTGTTTTACAAGGTATATTCCATTCAAGAATAGAATATCCTTCAAAAGAAAAAGGAGTTTAGTGTGGCTCAGAAAGATTCTGCTTTTACACGAAAGCATTTTTTTATAGACAAGAAATTTCAGGGTCGGTATATGATCACATTCTTGATACCGATGCTGGTTTTGCTGATATTCATGCTTTTTACTCTGTATTTTGCGTCACATGCAATTATTAAGACATCTACACGAATTATCAAAAATGATATAGAAAACAGGATCGCTCTTGAATTGCAGGATCAATCTCAACCTACAGTTATGCAGTATGAATCTGCTATTTTAGGAATAAAGGATTATTTACGTTCTTTTTCAAGTAATAAAGAGTTCAGAAGAAATTTATTAAACTCCCTTTTGTGGGTTTTTGGTATTGGTGTAATGCTTGTAATTATTCAGGTTGTATTATTGACCATCTTTTTTTCTCATAAAGTAGCAGGGCCGGTTTATAGGTTTGAGAAAGTCTGTCATAATATTATCGATGGCAATTATACAGATCAGATTCAGTTACGTAGGGGAGACGAGATGAAGAATCTGGCAGTTCTGTTTAATGAAGCTCTGAGAATGACCCGTTTGAGATTGATTGCCTTTAAAGACAAAAACAGCTCGGACTTCGAAGAAATTTCATCTACACTAAATCTTTAATTTGACATATTGAGTGGCTTTAACTAATTTATAGAACTCTTTTGGAGATAAAATGAAAAACTTGTTTTTATCAAAAACTAAGAAAATATTAGGAATAAGTATACTGTTACTGGTAATAGGTTATTTTCTTTTGGCACAAAAACCTGTAGAAAATCCATTAGGTCTTACTGTAGCACCTCTTATTCTTGTTGGAGTTTACTGCATTTTGATTCCTTTTGCCATCATTAATGATAGTAAAGAGAATAAAGAATCAAAGCAGAAAAAGGGCGTTTAGCTCAGTTGGTATAGAGTGCCTGCCTTACAAGCAGGTGGTCGTAGGTTCGAATCCTACAACGCCCAGAGTTTGTGAGGTATTACCTCCATAATTCGGGACCGGTAGTTCAGTTGGTTAGAACGCTGGCCTGTCAAGCCAGAGGCCGCGAGTTCAAGTCTCGTCCGGTCCGCCATTATGATAAGCCTGCCATATTTATGTGCAGGCTTTTTTTTTAACCCGTAATATCCTTTTGCTCTATTATGATAATAAAAAAAACTGTATCATTAAAAGAAAAAAACAGTTTTAAAATTGGAGGTACGGCAAAATATTACTCCGAACCATCAAAAGAAAATGAGATAATCTATTGTTTAAATTGGGCAAAAGATAAAGATTTGCCGATATTTATAATGGGTAAAGGTTCCAATGTACTGATAAGCGATCAGGGTTGGGATGGTTTGGTGGTAAATCTTTCAATTAATTTTTGTAATATTATATGGAATAATAAATGCGCTAATGTACTTAGTGGTTCACAACTGAATCTTATCTGTAATCAGGCTGTAAAAAGGGGACTTACAGGTCTTGAGGAACTGTATGGTATACCAGGCTCTGTTGGTGGAGCCGTATTAATGAATGCAGGTGCATTTAATACTACTATTTCAGATTCGATAAAATCAGTACGTTTTTATGATTGTTCTGTATCAAAAATTGATGAAATTGAAAATGTTGATATAAATTTTGGATACAGAAAAAGTATATTTCAAAATTCCAATAAGGTAATTCTAAGTGCCAGATTGGAATTGAAACAGGATTTGCCTGCCCAGGAGCTGGAAAAAGTTCGTGCAGATATAATCAGAAAAAGAAATATTAAGCAGCCTCTTCAATACCCAAATTGTGGAAGTGTTTTTAAGAGGCCTGATGGGAATTATGCTGGCGCACTGATAGAAAAGTGTGGTCTGAAAGGATTCAGGATTGGTGATGTGGAAATATCTCAAAAGCACGCAAATTTTATAATAAACCGGGGTAATGGAACTGCTAATGATGTACGAGAAATTATTGTAAAGGTTCAGAAAACTGTTTTTAATGAGTATGGTATTGTCCTTGAACCAGAAGTAATTTTCGTAGGAGAATTTGAAGAACCACTTTTTTAAGTTGTCATGAATACGGAGTTTTAAATGAAACTTTTGGTAAAGAAATTTGTACTCGGTCCTTTATCGACAAATACATATCTTGTACATGATGAAAACGGTAACTGCATTATTTTTGATCCTTCATCGGGATGTGAAGCTGTTTTGAAAGAGATTGATAACAGTAAACTTGTTCCGGAAGCGATCGTTCTGACACATGCTCATTTTGATCATATTATTGGTATAGATGAAATAAAACAAAAACATGCCCAAATACCTGTATACATACATCCGGATGAAAAAATCATGCTGGAAAACCCGCAGTTTAACGGCTCTTTCATGATAGGGTTGTCATATACTTACACCGGCCCCACAAAGGATCTGGTTGAAGGTAAAATGAGGATAGGCAGTTTTGATGTTGATATTATGCTTGTACCTGGACATAGTCCGGGTGGGTGTGCGATAAAGATAGATAAATACCTTTTTTGCGGGGATATACTGTTTGCCGGATCAATTGGAAGAAGCGATCTTTTGGGCGGTGACGGACAGAAGCTCATAAATGGCATCAAAGAAAAAATAATTGTCCTGCCAGATGAAACTGTTGTTTGTTCTGGGCATGGCGGTCGTACGACAATTGGCAGAGAAAAAAAGACAAACCCGTATTTAACAGATGACAACAATACCTCTTATTGATACTTTTCTGGCATATTTACGCCTGGAACGTACACTCAGTGAAAATACTGCTGAAGCTTACAGATACGATCTTGAGCGACTTGCATCTTTCCTTAATCAGCACAGAGTCGATTCCATGGCTTCAGCTACACCAGATCTCCTCTCGAAATACGTAAGAGTACTTTTTGAAACCGGTTTTGCAGTTACTTCAATCCAAAGATCAATCTCTTCATTAAGAAGCTATTTTGCTTTTATTGCATCTGAAGGTGAAATCCAAAGTGACCCTACAGAGTTGCTGGAAACTCCAAGGGCTTCCAGATATCTGCCCTCAGTTCTTTCTGTTGAAGAAATAATGAGAATACTGAATGCAATTGATGTAGACAAACGCGGGGGAGTACGCGACCGTGCAATGATAGAAACTCTTTATGCTACCGGTATGCGGGTTTCTGAACTGGTATCGTTTACACAAGAGCAGATTCTATTTAAAGAAGAACTAGTGAGAATATATGGTAAAGGGTCAAAAGAACGTATAGTTCCAATTGGAAAAGTCGCTTTAAAATGGATTGAAGAGTATAATCAGGTGGAAAGGCCTTTTTTTGCAAACTGCAATTCAGACAGTACTGTTTTTCTAAATATGCGGGGGAAACCGCTTTCCCGTATGAGTGTCTGGAGGATCATAGATTCTTATGTCAGAAAGGCTTCCATAAAAAAAACAGTTTCACCACATACTTTTCGCCACTCTTTTGCTACACATCTTCTTGAAGGTGGAGCAGATTTAAGAATTGTTCAGGAAATGCTTGGACATGCAAATATTGTAACTACAGAGATATATACTCATGTAGACCGTGAGTATCTTAAAGAGGTTCACCGAAGTTTTCATCCGCGTCAGAAAAACTGACATCAGGAAGTATATTGAACAGAACAGACTATTGAAAGTTTTTTTTACTGGAAATTTAAAATTTGCTCCTTTTTGCTGTTTTCTGAAAAGTTTACCTTAACAGTTTTTTGGCTTTTGGGGGAGTCTTTAACAGTAAAAGCATATTCTCCGAAAAACCCCCTGAATTCAATTTTACCGGTGGAATCTGGTTCAAGAGTATCTGAAGTCGTCCATACTTTATGAATCAGGTTATACACGCTGTCCGCGGCAGCTTTGGGTCTGAAATCTTTATCATACAGTCCGGCACCAGGTCTCCAGTGGCGATTATCCCAGAATCCCCAAAACAGAAAACCGGTTACTGCAGGATGAGAAAACGCGGTTCTCATCATTTTTGCGTACTCAGATGCCATCTCTTTTTCGGAGAGGCCGAGTGCGTTTACGTCCATATCAAATTCGGTTATTTTTAAAGGTAAACCGGTTTGAGCCATATAGGAAAGTTTTGCGCCAATGTCCAAAGGATCGATTCGGGTGCTGAAATGTCCCTGAATTCCGATTCCATGTAAAGGGATATTTTTTTTCATTAATTTTTCTACAAGATCTCTGTAAGGTTTGGCATCAGTACCGCTGATTATTGAATATTCATTTATGTAAAGTTTGGCTTCAGGATCTGCCCTGTTAGCCCACACGAAAGCTGAATCCAGGATATCGTTGCCTAATCTATTGAATATAGATGGTTCATGAACTGGTTCGTTCCATACATCGTATTCAGCGATTTTCCCTTTATATCTTTTCAGATCACGTGTGATGCGTGATTTTATGGATTCAGTGAACATGCTGTCGTTTTTAAGACGTGCCCAGTGTTTATCGAAGCCATAGTTTTCGGTGCCCCATACAAGCGTATGTCCTCTTATCGGAAAGTTGTTCTTTTCCGACCATTTAATGTACCTGTCTACATCAGCGAAAGCTGGTTTTCCTTCTTCCCGCTCGAACTCTTCCCATTTCAGGGCATTTTCGAACACACCGCAGTTGAAATGTTTCAATGCTGTTTCTTTATACTTTTTTTCATGATCTCCTCCGAGAAATGCCAGGCAGGTACCCCAGTCAAAACTGTGTTTTAAAAGTTTGACTGAGATCGGGCCTTTACAAGGATTGCCGTTTTTGTCAACAGCTTTTATACAAAAATCACCTTTACGTATTTGATCAATTCTTTTTTCTGCATTTTGGTACCAGTTTTTTGGCATCTCTTCAAGTGCCATTGTATCTTCAGCAACAAAACTGATATCATCAATAAAGTAATCGCCTTTATGGTGGGCGCATTGAAAAGCTAACTGGATATCTGTTGTAGTCAGAGGCGCGGTAAAGAGCATTTCATACTTTTCCCATTTATCTGTAACCCTTGATTTAAAACCGCTGTAATAAGACCAGGGAGGGGAGCCTTTTACAAAGACGACTTCAAGAGTGCCCGCGTTGTTTTCACCTCTTGCCCAGTAGCTCAAGCGGTAGATAACATTTTTTTTAATTTGGAAATTACGCTGTTGAAGCTGCACGTGCCAGATTTCACTCGCGACATTATTTATGGTAAGTTTAATGCATTTTTTACCGCTGTGAGGTTTATGGTCTGTTATTGCGTAACTGCCCAGTTTTGGTGAGTTCTGCCAGAAGCTCCATTTATCCATTCCGTTTTCGAAAGAGCCGTCAGCAAAAACAGCCTTTGGTGTTGATGGCGGCAGTGCTCCAGGTGCCCGGCTTCTGGTTTGTGCATTTGTTGTATTAAAAAAGCACACAATGATGAATAATAAAATGGACTGAATGCAAAAAAAGCTGTTTTTGTTCATAATTAGGGTATCCTGATAAAATTTAACAGTTTTTATTTAAATTGATGAATATAAATCAAGATACATTTTGGAGAGGACTGATGGAAACGGTATTTCGGGTCGGACCGAGGTAAGTGCTTGTTGTTAAAGATACTAAGGCTAAAAAAGTCACTGTTTTTTGCCTTAAACACCTGTTTTCAGGCCAAAAAATATGGTTTTAAGAATCAAAGTTTGTTATGTCGACTATAATTATGTCGACTATAATAACGTTTAGAATTGTATTTGCAACACCAACGCGATAGAATTAAAAATTCGAAATCAGAAAACCGAAATTCGAAACAGGAATAGATCAATAAATTGATGTTGAGGGCGTGTGGTAACCTGTGAATAGCTCTGGTTTACAGAAATCAATAAGAAATAATCCATTTCCACCCT
>DATGNN010000323.1:0-3260 GCA_035306725.1 Chitinispirillaceae bacterium
CTGTTGTATAAAAAATTATTAAAACAGAAATGAAAACAGAAGAAAAAGAAATTGCAAAATTTATACCAAGAATGGGAAAAATGGGACGGACTATCTTTTAACTCTTTAATTAAAACATAAAAAGATAGTCCGTCCCTAAAATCCTTCCAGAGCAACGGGTCTGTCCCTATGATGGTCAACAATACAGTAAAACCCGAAAAACTCGTTTGAAAGATTTAAAATCTGGTGGACCTCATGAGGCTTAATGTATGCAATATCATGTGCTTTTATCAAATATTCAACTCCCCCTTTTTTAACTACCCCTTCTCCCCGAGCCCCGATTATCACATGTTCATGCTCATGACGCTCCAGGCTCGAATAACCCTGAGGTTCGATCTCAAAATAACGCAAATCAAATGAGGTTTTTTCTCCAAATATACCGGTCAGATTCTGACGTAAAATTCCTTTGAAATTTACCAGCCCCTCGGTTTTGTATGAATCTACAAAACGATTGTCCCAGCGAAACGAATGACATCGTAGTATATCGGTATCTGTTTTGTGATTTGATAGATTTTTTGAAGGAATTTCGCAGGCTGTAAAAGGAGACAAGCATCCATCTGATTCTTCTCTGTCTACTCCCGATGCTGCTTTGACAATATCCACAAACGCCCGGGTACCAGCTTCTATCCCCCCTGGATGCTGTAAAATGGAACCTCCTATCAAGAGCATACTGTCAGAACCGAATTGCTGAATAATCGAATCTGCCTTCTCAAGCTTCATTCCACCAGCAGGACTTGGAAACGAAGATAATATCCCCTTTATCGGTTCTCGAAGTGCATTGGCCAGTTCACCACACTCCTCAGGACTGAAACTAAATCGTCCTCCAGCATTTGGGAATATGGACATATCTGCTCCAATAAGGCGATAAAGTTTCCCAAGCAACGCTGCAGGGGTCATACCGTGACTGCGATCATGAAAATGGGTTCCGGTAAATGCAGGGTGTGCCAGTATTAATGGATGATAAGTCTGGGCAATATATCGAACCGTATCCATACCTACAAGCATCGGTGCGATAAGTATACCCCTCACTCCACAAGAAAGAGCATACTCTACCTGACGTGCAATTTCATCGAAGCGTCCCGATACCATCGGGCAGTAAAACGTATGACTTCCGTTTTTAATGTTCTGTTGGTAAATAGCCTCCTGACATCGCGCAACCCTTTCGGTAAAAGGATGAAACGACTGATCCGACAATCCATGATCATCTTTGATAAAATCGACTCCACCAGCACAATATTTTGCAGCTATTCCTGCCAACTCATGTGACGATAAACCAAGAGGTTTTAAAGCGGTACAGGTCAGAGGCCGTCCATAAATCCCGCTCATCTGTCTGATTCCTTTAATACCATGTGATGGACCGGGAAAGAATTTATTTCCATGGTCAGGTAGGGTAAAATCAACTATCCTTATATTATTCTTCAATGAAATATTACCGAACAGCACATTTAAAAATTGAGGGATACTGTTTGCAGTAACATCTGAGCGATAACTGATACATACATCATACTGAAATTTACTTTCTGTTACAGGCTGAATCGATTCTATTTGTCCAATAATCCCACTACTGATATGTTTCTCAGTGATACAGTCAAATGGAACCTCCACAGTTTGTTCGAAAGCAATTTCTCTGGCATGTTCCTGAATCGGTCGACCATCACGTACTGTTACCCTGTAATAAATACGAAATCGCATATCTTGCGCTTTTTCCATCAGATTCCTTCCCTTGTCGTTGTAATCGAAAATCCTGACGTAATTTAATAGCCAGTTCGTTCAAGATGGTTTTACATTCTCCGAAAATATCTTATTAAAGATTTAAATAATGAAAGCGGTAGATCAAAAAACTATTTGTCAATATTCCATTTTTACTGAAAAACCTGTTATTACCTAATCCTGTATCTGAATTAAATCAACAAATTCATAGCTCCGATATAAAATAACAGTTGATCAGACCGTCCAATTCGAAGCTACAAAAAAAACTCAAAAAACTACAGCAGTAGTCCCGCTTCTTCTTCCTATACCATCAATACGGGTGTTATCCCGATCCTGGTAGGTTTTCCAACGGGGAATTCTTCTGATGTAAACTTTATTATTACAGTTCCCTTCAACTGTATAAAGTGTATCGTTGGAAACATACCGTACAATGCCACTGTGACCACCGAAATCATTATCGTATCGCACGTAATCACCCGGAGCAGGAACAAAACTCTCCCAACCTCTGTTTTCCCTATCTACAAATTCGGCATTTTTCTGAAACCAGTTTCTCAATTGTATAGACCCCCCAAGCATCCATCGCTCACCATATCCTCCTGATAACTCATAACCTGTTGCTTTATACGCCCATGATACAAATTCTGAGCACCAGGCCTCATAATCATGAACCCCACTCCCGATTTTTTGAAGATAATTTGAAATTGCATAAGGATAAGTCTTCAGATCCTTCCCAACTTCATCCGGATATCTTCCCTCTTCTTTTACAGCTAAATCAATAACTTCCCAAGGCACGAGGTCCAGTTTTACATTAATATCATCAACCAGTTCCGTTTTAAACATTTCAAACTCAACATCTCCTCTTCGAACAAAAGAAAGCGTGTCACCTTTAATCTGTCCTGTTCTGCAAAAACACTGACTTGAGTTGTCAGTCATATCACGACTAACAACTTTATTTCCCATTTTAATCATTGTAAACTTATAAGTCTGTCCGGCAATCCTGATTAACCCTATATGCATTTTTGATGTTTTCAGATACCTGGAAACCGAAATATCCTGTCCGGGTTTCAAATCATTACTCGAAAAAAGTTTTACTCCATTCAGTGAAAACAGTTCAAAAGTTATGTCCCTTCCACGAACATCAGGCAGAATTGATAATCGATCACCAGTGATAGTTAAATATTCAGAAAACAAACGCCTGTTTTTTAAAACTGTTGTAGCATTTTTCAACAGATGAAATGCACCATTTTCATCTGTTGTATCGCTTATCTGATTATGTTTAAGCAAAACAATTATTCCTTCAACAGGAGTATCAGCCTGATTAACAATTGTTCCTGTAACATTAACCGTTTGAGTAAATCCGTATATAAATAATGCTGTTACAAACAAAAGTGTTTTAACCATATCTTTCTCCCAATGTCAAAACAGGGTATAGTTTTGAACTATTAACATATATAAATATAATGTCAAAAAGAAAAACATCTCTACTATTTTTCTTAACAGCATCATACCTG
>DATGNN010000324.1:0-14762 GCA_035306725.1 Chitinispirillaceae bacterium
CTGTTGTATAAAAAATTATTAAAACAGAAATGAAAACAGAAGAAAAAGAAATTGCAAAATTTATACCAAGAATGGGAAAAATGGGACGGACTATCTTTTAACTCTTTAATTAAAACATAAAAAGATAGTCCGTCCCTAAAAATGGATTGGATTATCGTGGATTATCGTATATTTATTAACTCAGTTTGTTTCCTGTTTATTATATACACTCCGGGAGCTATCACTTTAACCCGCTTGCCATTTTGATTACAGATTCTTCCAAGTAGATCTGAAGAAAAAGGATTTTTTCCAACCGTGCTGATCCCTTTCCTTTTTACTACATTATATGTAATAGCAGATTTTGACCCAAGTCTGAAACCATCTATAATTGAAGCATAATACCCTACAGCAGTATCCATATCATCTGAAAAACCAATAGCATATATCTCATATCCGTAAGCATCATTGTTAGTATATCTTACATACTCTGCCCAACTGCCAAAAGTTGTATCTGTTGAATAGAATTTGGCATATACATCCCCGGCCCATAAAGAATCATTTTGCTTGACATCACTCGAATCATAATAAATCGTTACACCAAAAGGATCACTCAGTGCAACACCATCCGGTGTCAAAGTACTCTGAACATTAATTATATATGACAGATAACTTGCCCTGGCCCATTCTTCTGGATTGTCAAATGAATCATCCGTGCTTATATCGTAACGCCGGATCGAAATTACAGAACTGTACGATCCTGTTGAATCGTAAAACTGATGGTGTGTTTCGGAAATCTTCTCTCTTTTCCAGGTTTCGGGAATTTCAACCGAATAAAATAAATCAACATCATTAACCAATTCAGAAACAGCAACTGTAGATAAAATTACTGTTATCATAAAAACACAAGCAAATCTCATTTTTGATTCCAGTCCTTTCACAATTTTGATATTATAATATAAAATCAAAAACATTTACAAAAAAGTTGTTATCACTGATACAGGTTTTTTCATAAAGTACCAAAGATAACAACTCTTTCTTATCTATTTATCAGTTCCATATTTAGCCTTGTTCTCACTGTTTATTCTTTCCTGAATCTGTTTCAGTTCAGTAGTTTTTTCCTGTAAACGAGTTTGAATTTGTTCTCCTGTATTGGCTACCTGTAATGCAATTCGTGCAGAAACCTGCTCAAGTTGCTGTATTGCTGTCTGTAATTGCTGCTGTATTTTTGCCCGATTCTGTTCCATCATTTCACTCTTCTGTGCATCACTCATTCCTTTCATCTTTTTTTGAAACTCCTTAACCGCTTCCTGGGCTTTTATCAGTTCTCCGTCAGCTTGCTCAACAGCTTCATTAAGTTTCTGCTGAAGTTTTGCAGCAAGATCTTCCGTACAGCCCTGCGTTCTTGTCTCTACCGGTTCCTGCGCCGATAGGCAAATTGCACCTGCTAATAAAACTGTTACCAGGCGTTTCATAAGGACCTCCTTTGAAAGGTTTGTAGTTGTTTTTCATCTTCAGGAAACAAACAAAAGATATGCCAACACGTATAAAACATTGTATATAAATAAATTACAAAATCAAGCATCATTTTTTACAAAATCCCGTTAGGGGCTATTTGACTACAATTTGAATCGCTCAAATAGATTTAAGGCATTGATTTTAATAATCCTGTATTCATTATTCACTTTAACTCCCATACACCCCAATTATAAGATATATCATAGTGGATTAATCTTCAGAAATGATCTATTTTCAAAAACTGTTCCTTTAGAATATCAGCACAGTATAGAGCTACATAAATGAAAACTGAAAGAGAGTTCCTTTAAATGAAAAATAATGAAGCACTTAGGTATCATGAACGAGGACGTAACGGAAAAATCGAAGTGATTGCCACAAAGCCCTGCCGCACTCAGAATGATCTCTCACTTGCCTACACACCTGGTGTTGCACAACCGTGCCACGAAATTGAAAATGATCCTGATGCAGCATTTCGCTACACAGCAAAAGGAAATCTTGTTGCAGTTATAAGTAACGGTACAGCTGTTCTTGGACTGGGTGATATCGGCCCGCTGGCCGGCAAACCAGTCATGGAAGGCAAGGGAGTACTTTTTAAAAGATTTGCTGATATTGATGTTTTTGATCTTGAAATAGAATCAAAAGATCCACAGGAGATTGTTAATATTGTTAAAGCCCTTGAACCCACTTTTGGTGGTATAAATCTCGAAGATATCAAGGCACCCGAGTGCTTCTTTATAGAGGAAGAACTGAAAAAACAGATGGCTATTCCGGTGTTTCATGATGATCAGCATGGAACAGCAATTATCTCCGGAGCAGCATTGCTGAATGCAGCACAACTCCAGGATAAAAAATTATCCGAAATGAAAGTCGTTTTCTCGGGAGCCGGAGCAGCAGCCATATCATGTGCCAATCACTATATCAGACTTGGCATAGAACCATCAAACCTGTTAATGGTAGACAGTAAGGGCGTTGTCTTTAAAGGCAGAGCCGAAGGAATGAACAAATACAAAGAATCTTTCGCAGTTGAAACATCAAAGAGAACACTTGCCGATGCTTTTGAAGGCGCGGATCTTTTTGCCGGATTGAGTATGGGTGGCATTGTTTCTCCCAACATGGTAAAATCCATGGCCGATCGTCCGATCATCCTTGCGATGGCAAATCCGGACCCGGAAATTGGTTATGATGAAGCCAAAGCGGTACGAAACGACCTTATCATGGCAACCGGACGTTCCGATTATCCAAATCAGGTGAATAATGTATTAGGGTTTCCTTTTATTTTCAGGGGAGCACTTGACGTCCGAGCTTCATGCGTCAATGAAGAAATGAAAATTGCAGCAACACACGCATTGGCATCACTGGTTAAACAGGACAGTATACCACAACAGGTACTGGATGGGTACCAAATCTCATCACTCTCTTTTGGACCGGATTACATTATCCCAAAACCGCTCGATCCAAGGGTTCTTGTTGAAGAAAGTATTGCTGTTGCGAAAGCTGCAATAGATACCGGAGTCGCCCGAATTCAGATTGATTTTAATGCCTACCGTGATCATCTTCAAAAACTTTCTGAAGAGCTGGGGAAATAAACGCATGCGAACCATCTCTTATACAACTGTTGTTGATGCTGTAAAAAAACTGTGTATTCAGGCTGCATGTAATCTTCCGTCTGATGTGATACAGTCTCTTGAATATGCAGTCATAAAAGAACAGTCTCCTTCAGCAAAAATCATCCTCGACCAATGTATAAAAAATGCACAGATAGCCTCATCAGAACCGCTCCCGATTTGTCAGGATACCGGTTTCGCTGTCTTTTTTGTCTCACTTGGATCAGAAATTTTTATTAAAGGTGGCCAGATCACAGATGCAATCAATGAAGGTGTCTGCTGTGGCTATAAAGAGGGCTATCTTAGAAAATCGATAGTTTCTGATCCCTTGTTTGAAAGAAAAAATACTCAGGACAATTCCCCGGCAATTATACACATTAATATTGTTGATGGTGACAAGCTTTCAATAACACTTCTTCCCAAAGGTGGCGGTTCAGAAAATTTAAGTGCTCTTCGCATGTTTAAACCATCCGATGAAAAAAACAGCATCATAGATTTTGTAGTTGCAACAGTTGCAAATGGCGGCGGTAATCCCTGCCCGCCTGTTATTGTTGGAGTAGGAATCGGGGGCACTGCAGATAAAGCTTCGTGCATTGCCAAAGAAGCCTTATTGAGACCAGCAGGAACTCCAAACCCTCATCCCGGATATGCAGAACTTGAAAATGAAATTCTCCTGAAAATCAACTCCTCAGGAGTGGGACCACAGGGACTTGGAGGTACAATAAGCGCACTGGCTGTTCATATTGAGTATTTCCCGTGTCACATCGCATCATTACCTGTAGCAGTAAATCTTAACTGTCATGCTGCACGAAAAGCAATTATTGTACTGTAAAGGATTCACCATGGTTACAATGACTACTCCATTATCAGCCGCAGCAATATTGTCTGTGCGTGCTGGTACACAGATATTGTTAAACGGAACTATATTTACAGCCCGAGATGCAGCGCATAAGCGTCTTGTAAATGCAATTGATAATTCACAGAAGCTTCCGGTTGATCTTCGTGATCAGGTGCTCTACTATACCGGCCCTACACCTGCGCCCCCGAGTAAAGTTATTGGAAGTGCCGGTCCAACTACCAGTTCCAGAATGGATTCCTTTACACCAAAACTGATTGAAAAAACCGGTTTGAGGGGCATGATCGGCAAAGGTAATCGAAGCAAAGAAGTTGTTGAAGCCATTAAACAATTCGGGGTTGTTTACTTTGCTGCTACAGGCGGAGCCGGTGCATTGCTTTCAAAATGTATTATTGCAGCACAGGTAGTTTGTTACGAAGACCTTGGTCCGGAAGCCATCTATCGCCTGGAGTTTAAAGATTTTCCACTCACGGTAGCGATAGACTGCATGGGAAACAACCTGTACGAAAATACTCTTGTTTAATTATTTCTGATGAATCTGTTTCCTCTGAAATAACTCACAAGCAACCATTGATCACCGATTCCAATGCTTCATTTCGGTACATAAGTTCCGAATTTATCTGTGCTTCTTTTTGTATTCTTCAGAATACCTGAATCTTCCGGAAAATGCTTTGGTTGCAAATCCTGCAGGTCTCAATCTTTCTCCAAAAAAATAATCGGTTATTACAACCCAAATACAGAACTCTTCCATTTCCGTATCTGCAGGTGGAAAGAGGCGAACTTGTGAAGACCCTATTTTTTTTTCAATAATAAGCTGTTTATTTTTATCCGCACCTGGTAGTGAGGAATTGTTTTTGTAAAACCATTCACTCATATACTTTTCTACACCTCTTTGTCCGTTGCAGTTATACTCCATACCGCTGTCACGTGTCGAACCGTCAATTGATACTGTCAGATAATAACTGCATCCTTCATGAATATCAATAATATTCATCAGGTTTTCCCTTAAAACAATAGTAGTATCCAAACCTTTTTCTGACCCGGAACGCGCTTTTTGTTGATCTTTTATGTTAAGCCGCACCTGATAAATTCCAGGATTTCTGTTAACCGTAATCATTCTGTTAAGGTGTTTCAGTTTACGATTGTATCTTACACTGAATATTGATTCAACTTCATGCACCCCATTTACTTCAACAAAAAAGCGCATGTTTACGGTTAATGCCTGAAGAACAAATGTAAATGATCTCCATGCATTTTCCGTACTGTCCCCAAACATTGAATAAACAATGAAATTGATCGCGGCAGGATCGAACCGACCCGAATTATCACCGAGCATTTCAAGAATATCAATTACCTCCAGCGGGCTTATGCTGTCCAATGCTTTGGTTGTATTTTTATCGAGCCCGGGCGGCATAAGTGAAGACATGGAAGCAATACCACCGAATCGTTTTCGTATAATATTTTCCGGTATTATAATCTCAAAATGCACTGTGTCTCCTGTTAATCCACGAGATCTCCGATAGGAGCCGGGAACCATTAATTCAGCTAAATCCAGCGAATCTATAAGGGAATCTTTTTCCAGGATTGTTCCATAAACGATACCGGTAGAAACGCTCCAATTTGCATTTGAGATATTGTCACCTGCAAAATATGCATTAACCCCGACAATATCTCCCGGAGCACCTTCAGCCAGTCCGTTATTATCATATACAAAAACTATATTTCGAACAGTTTCATCAATACGTGAATACTGTGTAGGCAGTTCGTACCCGCATCGTGTAAAAAGAATGAAGACTATTGCTGTATATGTTAAGCATTTCATAAATCTCTCCTGTAACCGGTTTTCAGAATTCGAAACGCACACCAAATGACGGTAAAAACGGGGTGGATATTTCGTATTTTTCTGTATAATCGAAATTGTACATGATTATTTCGGGACTGCGGTATACAAGCCATGAAATGTTCTGAAGATCAAGATACACAGACATCATCCAGTTATCAAAAACAAATCTTTTGTCTACTCTTATGTCAAGCCCCAGAAAGGGTCTGTTTCTTTCCGAGTTTTTATCCCCATATTTTGGCAGATACATCCGTCTGGTAGCGTTAAATACACTTCCTTCAACCGGAGAATATGGATTACCGGAAATGTATCTGAAACGGGTTCCGGCCTGCCATTCCTTTGGAAACCGGTAACTGAGCATCATTTGAAGATTATGGGTCTGATCTTTATCATAAAGAACCCATCTTTTTTCGTTTTGATAATATCTTTCACTTCTTGAAAGTGAATATGTAGCCCACCAGAACACTTTTTCACTCTGGTCATGTCTTACCATGAGTTCCATTCCGTACATTCGCCCTTTTCCGTCATCATAAACATCCCCCCCATTCAGCAACATCATCGGGTCATTGATCATCTCAAAATCAGGAATATCCCATTGATGATTGTGATAAAGGTGGATGTCGGCATAAATAAGATCGTTTATTTTCCATTCATAACCACAGGTGATTTGACGAGCCTTAGTGGCAGGTGCGGAAGGATTTCCGAAAGTTTTGTGGGTTGAAAGTCCAATCGGCTGCGGACTCTGATTGTAAGTGCCAAGAGAACCCTTCACAGTATGCCCGTCATGAACTTCATAACGTGCACCAAATCTCAGCGACGGTTCACCCGAAATACCTTTGTTATTATTAATTTTACGATAATCCCAGAATTCCGGTATTATTGAACCCCTGTAACCTAGTTCCGGATAATAATCATATCTTAATCCGGATGTTAAAAGTAATCCTGGTAAAGGGGAGTATTGTGTTTCAACATAAGGTGCAACGGTGCCCGGAATTATGGATATTTTATCGTACATGAAAGTATTATAATTATCCGGAATAATCATATCCTGTTTGTATTTCTGGAAAAACAGTTCAACCCCTCCTGTAAAGCTTATATTATCAAGTAAAGACCAGGTCGTTTCATTTCTTAGGGTAAACTGCCAGGAATTCATTTTCCACTTGGCAAATCCCAAATACGATCCGTATCCGATTCCATGTACAACTGCAGCCCTTATTGAATTTTTCAGATTTTCGGTAATCTCGTTGTTCCATCCGCATACTACCATGTTAAATGCAATCATTTGCCTGACCTGATCTATCATTTCATCAACAGTACTGCTTCCTCCGCTTATGAATGGAGCAATCAGGTCCAATTCATCCTTTGATCCCAGAAGAGTAATAAAGAGGTTTTGTGACCGATTGATTCCTATATCGGCTCTTACATTATAGTCGTAGTAGTAAGGAAGAATTGTGAATGGTAAATCTATGATATCCTTTCGAGTCATATAACCCAGTATATCACCGATATAGCTTCTGCGTGCCGAAGCCAGTATAGAGCCATTTTCACCAACAGGCCCTTCAGCCAGTAACGTTATGTCAAGCGGATTTATATCAGCAAACCCCTGAACCCTTTTTTGATCTGCACTTCTCCCTGTTATCTCGATTGCACCTGCAATAGAGTTGCCATATTTGACACCTGCACCACCGGGATACAAATCGATACTGTGTAAGGCCTCTGAAGTTATAATCGATTTCAAGCCGCCGAAATGGTACAGTAGAGGAATCTGTATTCCATCAAGATAGAACCTTGAATCCCATGTCGGAGCCCCCCCGATCCGTACTGATCCTCCTCCAAACTCGGCTCTTCCTACTCCAGGAAGAGCCTGTACGACCTTGACAGCATCACCGTTGAATCCTGGCATTTTTTTCATTTCTGCAGCTGATATAGTACGTCTGACAACTTCCCTGGTATCACTTTTTCCGTACACCACGATCTCTTCATCAGAATAATTCAGTTTTGTCAGTCTGTATGTAACTTCAGTTGTCTTACCAGGAAAAATCGTATCAACTGTTTCGAATATTTCATACCCAATCAAGGGAATTTTTATATTCACAGGTCCATTTGGTAGTGATTTAAAGGAAAATCTACCTGTTGAATCGGTTCTGGTAATAATCGTGTTTTCAGCTTCAAGGTCCTGGCATTCAAACATGCTTATTCGCTGTAAATAATAATGTGATGTATCTGAATCGAGGTCTGGAAATGATATAAATATTTCTGCATTTTTCACCGGCATTCTGGTTCCACGTTCTTTTAAAGCTCCCGAAAAATTCACAAATTCAGGAATTTTGTAATCTGAAAGATCATAGTCGAATGTAATTATGACAGGAACAGGTTTGCCTTCTGCAATCGCAGGGGAAAATACAAATTCCTTGAGAGCTGCAATAACTGCAGCATCTACTTCAGGATGTAAACCTTTAATTAATCCAACACTGTCAACTGTACCGTGTTCATTAACAATGATATCTACAATAACGGACCCGTTCAGATTTTCCCAAAGTGAAAACGGAATTATTGCACTTACAAATTTTTGAATTACCGGATTTTTTTCTAGTGAAGATTGTTGTTCTATAACTGATTCGCTTGAAATCTTGAAATAGTTTTTGTCTTCTTTTTTTAAACTACCCTCAACAGAGGTTGCCAGAATGAAAGAAAGCAAAGCAAAGCAAAGCCTGCCCATTTGCACCACCTGTCAAAATTCAGGTTTAGTTATTAAGCATTTCGAATCTGAACCGTATCATGTACCAGACCGCAACAGGTTCTTCTGCAGTTCGTGCCGGTTCAAACTCTAATTTCAAGCAAGCTTCGTGCACTTTCTGGCGAGACCCGTATCCCAGGTCATCCAGAACTACCACTTTCTTTACTTTTCCGTCGGTATCTATAAGGATTTTGGCTTTAATCACACCCTCAATTTTATTCTCAAGCATCTCTTCTGTATATTCTGGCTTAACCTGGGATTTAAGTTTGGGATAGGTGGTTACAGTGGTAATTGACACCAGTTCACCCGTGAGCTCCTCATCCGTAACTGTAAAAGTATCGATTTCAGTTTCGAGTGTGTTGCCTTTTTTCCCAATAATTGCATCAGATGCATCACCTGAAGCGCCAATTCCTTTTGAGTAAACTTTCTTTAACCCATAAACCCGTCTTACCGGTTTTTTTTCGGTTCTGGATTCTGTTTTTTCTACTATGTCATCGGTAGACTGTGAAGGTAAAGGACGAGTAGTCAGGTCTTTTGGTTCTTTGGCTTTTTTAGGTTCGGGTTCAGGTTTCGAAACAGGAGGATCTTTTGGGGTAATCTGTGTCTTGACCTTTTTTTTTTCTTCAAACATGAAACGGGTGGTGGTTTTTGATGTATTCTCAATTATCAGTTCAGCCGATCCCCCATTGGAACGCAAGTACAGACCTGCAAGAAGAAAAAATATCAGAAAACTTATTAGAATTACCGGAAAGAAATCAGTTCCGGATACTTTCTTTTTATCATAGCCTGCATAAGATTCAAGAAGTTTTTTACGTGTCAGTTCGTCCACTAGTTATCCTCCTGAATCACCAGCACACTAAAGTCTGAGAAACCAGCTTTGGAACAGGAATACATCACTTTTTTAATATATGAAAACATAATGTCCCGATCACACTGTATCAACAACTCTGTATTTCCTGTTGAATCCAGCTTTACATGCTGCCTTTTCATCCATTCGTATAGCGGATCAATCAATAATGAATCACCTTCACCAATCTGCTCCAAAGAAACGATTCTGGTATCTTCAACAAGAACTGCTTCTTTGGTAATATCAAGAGTATATACCTGACGAGGTGGTTTAGGTGATGTAGAAAGGGGCAGTTCCATATTTTCGGGCAAACTGACCAGATTTCCCTCAACAGAAAAACTTTTAATAAGAAAAACCAGAAGAATAGTCATCACATCTATAAGCGAAGTCAGTTGCGGCCGAAATATACCCTGCTCTTTTATTTCATCCAGCTTTAAAAAACTCATTCAACATCTCCGGCTTCATCCGCAGCACTGGACAAACCGATTTTCTCGAATCCTGCTTCTCTGCTCAAATCCATTGTACGCACAACCGTTTTTATCGGGATATTATCCTTTGAAGCAATAATCAGTTCTTCATTATAATTCAGATCCTGTTTATGAAAGAGCAATCTTTTAGAAAGCTTATCAAATGGAAAAATATTTTTTTCAACCGGCAATGAATCCAGGATCTGATCACCGATAACAATCCCCAGATAGTCATCACCAACCCTGACAGTTAATTTAGGAACCGGTTTTTGGGTAGAGGTATTCATTGAAGGTCCGACATTTGGAGGAAGCGAAAATTCAATAACTGACAAGTGAGTGAAAATCGCCATCGATACCAGAAATGGTATGAGTATTATAAACATATTCATAACCGGAGTAACATCTAATTCGGGTATATCTGTTATATCTGAAGGTGGATATTTATTCTTGAAAAGTGAAAGCTGCATCAGTTTTTCTGCTTTTTAAGGTAATTAACAAATTTTACAACAGATTCATCAAGATCTTTAATCAGCCTGTTCTGTTTATTAAAAAGAAAAGTGTATAAAACCATACATGGAACTGCAACAATAAGACCAAAAGCGGTGGTAATCATAGCCTGACTTATACCATCTGCAAGCATCATTGCCTTCCTCGATGCTTCAACTGCAGCAAGTGATGAAAACGAAATCATTAACCCTGAAATAGTTCCCAGCAAACCAAGCAGTGTTGCAATATTAGCAAAAAGTGAAAGATAATTCAATCTCTGAGTGTAACGTGGTATCTGCTTTATTGCAGTTTCCTCCACTCCCTCCTGAACCTCTTCAATACTCATTCCGGAATTAAATCTTTCGAGTGCAGTACGGATAAGTATTACAAGTGGAGATTTCCCTGTTTTTACATAAGAGAGTGCCAGATCTTCTCTCTTTTCATTCAACGCTCCGGCAATAGAAGACACAAGTACAGTTCCTTTTGTACTGCAAATTATGTAATAAAATAAAAGCCGCTCAAAAGTAACAGCACTTGCCAAAGCAAGAACTACTGTGATTACCCACATAAACGGGCCTCCGGCATTGAACCAACCAGCAACAGTATTTATCATTTTTTCCTCCCGGTAACTTTATTTCAGAGTAAATACAGATGAAAACAGATCTTTATCTGTATAAAAACATCCGCTTGTTTCATTAAGCTTTTTCAGAATTTCTGCAATGGAAATTTTGAGAAAATTTGTAACACTAAGCTACACTCTTGCTCTCTCTCTCACAAAATCCCTTTTTCAGATGAATGCAGTTTAAATATCAGTATAATACAATATAAATTAAGTGACCTTTTCAGAGATAATTTTTGTCTGAATGGTTGTGATATTTTTGCCATAAAATATATCTGGGGCACTTAAACAAAGCTCAAGATCAGCGGCGAAGAACTTGTGCATACAATCAACAAACCTCTTGGTTTTGTTGCCCGAAAGCCAGCCTATTGAAATCACCTTTGAAATGCATACAAAAAAATCGAAAAAATCGTGATACATGAGGCATAATATTTGTAGGATTTCAGGCTTTCAAAAAAATTGGATTATTCTTTTTAGCTTCCGGGTAACGCTTTTATTGCATAATTCAAAAATATGTTCTATAATTCTATTAATCGTCACACCGGCGATGTGAGAAAATGGAATTTTTCGGTTAATTCGTATAAACAAATGCCCCAATATAACAGGGGTATTTACAAAAAAGTTGTTATACTAATTTTCAGAAAATACGCTAAAGGAGAATCCAATGATCGGGAAATCAAGATTTCCTCTTTTTATTTCGTTATTTGTTTTAAGCTTTTTCGATATTACTGCAGAAGAAACACATTTTCCCGTTCCTGAAATTCTTTCGAGCAATGTAGAATTCTGGAAAAAAATTTACTGTGAAGTTTCACTTACGGAAGGTCTTATACATGACAGGGATTATCCGGATATCATTTATGCGAAGGTAAAAGGAAAAAGCAGATCTCAATCTGTTGCCACAAAAAGAAAAGAAATCACAAATATTTTGAATGCAATCACAAGTAAACCAAAATCAGAATATACAGAAAAAGAGATCAAAGTATTCAATAAATTCAAGGATAAGCCTGAAGCTCTCAACGGAGCAGTGGACAGGATACGTTTTCAGCAGGGACAGATGGATCGTTTTAAAGAGGGCTTAAGAATATCGGGCATGTATCTTGATACAATCAGGGCTATTTTAAAAAAACATGGTGTTCCTTTGCAGCTTGCATATCTCCCACATGTAGAATCTTCATTCAATACTCAGGCCTACTCAAAAGTAGGTGCAGCCGGAATGTGGCAGTTCATGAGAGGAACCGGCCGTCTTTACGGACTTAAAATCGATTATGTTATAGACGAAAGACGGGATCCCATACTCGCAACCGATGCTGCAGCAAGATTCCTTGCATCAAACTACAGAGAACTGAAATCATGGCCGCTTGCCATTACAGCCTACAATCATGGCGTCTACGGGATGAAAAGAGCTGTAAAACAGACCGGATCCAGAGATCTTGCTGTTATCATTCAAAACTATAAAAGCCGCTCTTTCAGGTTCGCCTCAAGTAATTTCTATGGCTGCTTTATTGCTGCATGTGAAATCGCGGAGAACTACCAGGATTATTTCCCCAATTTAACCCTTTATCCTTCATTAAAATATAATGACCTGACATTAACCGATTATATAGCACCGGATATTATTTGCAAATACTTGAATATCCCGAAACAAAAGCTTATTGCGCTTAATCCTGGCATTCGTCCAACGGTATTTGAAACTCATAAAATGCTTCCCAAAGGGTTGGTGCTTCATATCCCGACAGAAATATCATCTCAGGATGCACTATTGGCTATTGGAAATATCCCGGATTCATTAAAAAGGAGTGAACCACCACGACCTCAATACTATCATGTAAGAAGAGGTGACAATCTTTATCAGATAGCAACCAGATTAGGAGTGTCTGTAAAAGACCTGGCTGTCGAAAACAATATAACTAAATTAAACAGAATCTATGCCGGTCAGGTACTTAGAGTTCCCGGACATGCTCCAACACAGGTCGCCTCAGCAGTTAAATCTGAAACAGTTTCAAAAACTGAGCAAAAAAGGCCGGAGACAACTGCAAAAAAAGCACCCGAAATACCTGATTCAACAACAGATGCAGTCGTGGAAATAGCACAGGCAGAAGAGAAATCGGCTCTTCCTCCAGAAGAATCTGTAGTTATTGCAGAAGAAAAAAAGAAAAAAGAACCATTAGTTTCAGTTTCTTCACCTATCAAAAGACCCGACAAAACACCAGAAATTGGAACCAAACCGGTAGCAGAAGAAGTAATTTCCGATACACTAAAGGAGATTGCTCTTGCAACAGCAATTGAAGAAAAACCGACAAAGAGAAAATCAATAAGATCTTCACACTTCGATGTCTCCATCTATAACCTGGATGTCACATTATCACCGGTTGGCACAAGCGCCGAACTGCGTGTAACTGTTGATGAAACAATAGGGCATTATGCAGACTGGCTTAAAATTCCTACCTGGAGGATCCGGAAACTGAATCAAATGGGTCGAAATTCCAATATACGGATCAACGACAAGTTGCTGATACCAATTGATCAGGAAGATGCTCTGGAGCAGTTCGTTGCTGCACGGCTGGAATACCACATGGCTCTTGAAGAGGATTTTTATACGCAGTATATAGTTACAGATCTTAAGGAGCATAAAATTGAAAGAGGACAGACATTGTGGGACCTCTGCAACGGGAGTGACGGAACCTTTCCTTTATGGCTGCTGAAAAAACATAATTCCCAGCTGGATCTCAACAAACTGATTCCAGGAATGAATGTATGGATTCCGGTGATAGGTGAAAACACTTCAGGAATTCCCTATAGTTCCTACAGTTCGGATGAAACGACCAATGTCAGAGGAGCTACTTACCTGAAGCCATCAAAAATTAGTACACAGCAGATGAGACGGGTGCCATAACTGATGTTTTGTAAAAAGCATTACCAGAAATTAACTGCAAGTAACCACCCAACGATGCCGCCTGACAGAGCATAAAACAAAGCTACAAGGATATTCCATTTTATCAGATGTCCTTCCCTGCCAACCAGGCCAACAGTTGTCAGAACAGCCACAATATTATGAATACAAATCACATTCCCTGCTGCACCTCCAATCGATTGCAATGCAAGTACAGGAATTACAGGGAGTCCGGCATTCTGCGCAGTACTATACTGAAAAGTACCAAACATAATGTTCGATACAGTGGCACTTCCTGCAACAAATGCCCCAAGCACACCAACCAGCGGCGAAACCATATACCATATCGCTCCTGTGTAATGTGCTGCAGCCTTTGCAATTACAATTAACATGGAATCGCGTCCCGACGGTTCACCGGTATTAATCATTATGTAAACCATACCAAGCGCGAATACAAGAGCCAGTGTTGCAGGTTGAATCATTCTCAGAACCTCTACCCATGCCCTTGATGCCGATTTCCAGTGCAAATGATGAATCAAAGGAATAAACAGGGCAACTATCAGAAACGGAAATATCCCGGGATTATAAAAGGGCATTATACCGCGTTCTATTGTTGTCCCAAAAATGTTTGTCCATTGTATTGTAACAGACCTTAATACAGACGTGAACCCAAAAAACTCTACTCTTCCTGAAACCAGCAAAATACCAATCAGAATGTAAGGCATCCATGCTCTCCAGGTACCGATCTTTTTTTCCTCACCCAGCTTGATATGCTCCCCAGCCTTGATTATTCCCTCCCACTCTGAAGGCCAATCCTTATGAGGTGGAAAATCCCATGTCTTTCGCGGTGCAAGAAATTTAGATTTAACAAGAAGAATAAAAGCAAACAACCCAGTTAAGGAACCAAGCAGTGACGGCAATT
>DATGNN010000325.1:0-13940 GCA_035306725.1 Chitinispirillaceae bacterium
AGCGGCAACAATAGACTGGGATATTGTATCAATTTCCTCAATTACCGATGTGATTTCAGTTATAACAGAAACTGCATTTTCTGTTTTCTCCTGAATACCTCCAATCTGATTCGCAATTTTACTTGTTGCTTCGGCAGTCTGTTGCGCCAGATTCTTGACTTCCTGAGCAACTACAGCGAATCCTTTTCCTGCATCACCTGCACTTGCTGCTTCAATTGTGGCATTAAGTGCAAGAAGTTTTGTTTGCCGTGCAATATTATCGATTACATCATTTATTGTTGTAATCTCCCTGGCGGCAACACCAAGTTCCTGCATGACTGATTGTGCTGTAATCGCTTTTGAAGATGCAGAGGATACTATATGGGATTCATTACTGCAGTTTTTGGCTACTTCATTAAGAGATGAATTCATTTCTTCAATTGATGATGCAACTGTCTGGATTGAAGTAGTAACTTCTTTTGATGATTTTTGCATGCTTTCTATTCGGTTTCTTGCTGAGGTAATCGTTTTAGTTACACTTTGAGATTTTTCTGCCATTTTTGAAGAATCTGACATCATTTTCTCTGAAACCAAAGAAAGTGTTTTTATCGCGTTGGAAATATGATCTGCACCATTTGAAGTTACGCTTATCGATTGGCGAAGAGAATCAATTGCTGTGTTTACCGATTCAGCCATAACAGCTGTTTCATCACTTGTATTTACCTTGCAGTGTTGTGTAAGATCACGATTTCCCAGAGATTTCATTGCAGATTGAACCGATTCCAGTGGCTGGACAATGCGTGAACTAAATACCAAAGTAGCAAAAATTGAAATAATAACCAGCACTACTCCAAATACAAGCAGTAATAAAAATGATGAAAGTACATCGGAGTTAACGGAAGATAGCGATATCCCTATAATTATAGTCCCATATTGTTGCTCACCAAATTTTATTCTAGAAGCTTTTTCAATATACGAACCTTTCTTAATCGGTTCATTGTTGAAACTTTTTAATTTTTCTTCAATATTAATGCTATCTGGATTATACCCGCTCAGGAATTTATTTGAATTATCATAGATCAGAATGTATGAGACTGCTCCAACAGCTTTTGCAACATTAAATCCCTCACCAATAGCATCAAAACGGTCGGTATCAAGAGCAACGCCTAAACCAAATGCCAAAAGATCAGTTGCTGATGTAACCTGCTCGTTTAGTACCCCCAGAAGTTCATTTCTTTTATTGGCTGGAAAATAGATTAAAGAAAATATGGTCATGGCCAATACGAGTGTAACTGGTAAGAGTGCTATTTTGTTTCGTATACGCTTTTTAAAGAAATCAAACATGGTTGTTCCTTCTGAAATTTATTCTGTTTAGATACATTTATATTACATGAAGGAAATTTTACTGTACACAAACATTAAAATCAAGGTGTTTTATTCTTTTTTTAAAGCAACAACATACTCTATTATGGTAAAACAGCAAAATAACACCAGTTTACAGTTCAGCTTTTATACACGCGTGACACAACGTTCTTTCTATTTTGGGGAACAGGTAAAAGTTGCAGTTGAATTATATACTTGAAAAACAGCCAAGCAGAACCTAATTTTGAGATTCGATTTATTTTCAGGTTTCATGTACAGGGGAATCCCGTGCAAGTCGGGAACGGACCCGCCACTGTAATCCATGTTTACCTTTTCAGGAATGCCGATGTTGTTACATAAATTGTAATGCTTTCTGGAAGGGGAGGACAGGGGAGTCAGGATACCTGCCTGTGAAACTTATAACCCATCAGGTCTTCGTGGAGTAAGATCAGAGGTTACTGTTTTGATTCACTTTTATCGATTCTTATTCTCTTTCCTAAATAAAAAAAGCACCTCATATAGTGTTATAATATTATTATCAACACTTATCATATACTCCTGTTCAGATACTGCAAATGAGTGCAAATGCACGAATACTCCTTCAAGAGTAATTTCCATGGCTCCCAGCGTTACTGAAATTATTTATGCCCTTTCATTACAGAACAGATTGGTTGGAGTATCTTCATTTTGCAAATATCCTGCTGAAGTTCGCGAATTACCAACTGTTGGTGGATATATTAATCCTGATTATGAACAGATTTTAAAACTGAAACCAGATCTGGTTATACTTTTAGAGGAACATGTCAATGTTATCGAATTCCTTAAAAAACATAAGATTGAGTATCTTAAGGTTGATAATGACAGTTGCAGTGCAATATTAAATTCAATCAAGACTATTGCTCAGATCTGTGGGGCACGCATAAGGGGTGAAGAACTGGTTAAAGAGATGTGGAAGAAACTGAATAAAGTACCTTCATCGCCTAAGCGTCCTAAAATACTAATCTGTATTGGAAGAAACGGTGTTGGCAACGGCAAAGTTGAAAAAGTTTATGCTGCCGGCAGAAAGAGTTTTTATAACGAACTTATCGTTACATCTGGTGGTGTAAATGCTTGCATTGATTCTAATGCTCAATATCCAACGATTTCGGTAGAAGGTATTATAAGGCTTGAACCTGATATCATTATTGATTGCTCTTCTTCAATGGAGAAAATATCATTAAAATCAATTGTAAAAGATTGGGAATCACTTGATATGATGAAAGCAGTAAAAACAGGAGATGTTTACAGTCTGTCAGATGATTTTGTTACAATACCTGGCCCCCGTATTGTTTTAATTGCAGATAAATTCAGGTCGATTGTCAATGGCTGGAATCATAAAAATGGATAAATCTTCAACTGGAAGGCTAACTGTAAGAGATCTTGACTTTTCTTATAAAAAAAACGGCCAGATCCTTTATGATATATCATTTAATGTAAATTCAGGAGAATCCTGGGCAATAATTGGAAAAAACGGATCTGGAAAGACAACATTACTTAGATGTATTGGAAGGTTTGTCAGTACACCTTACGGAAAAATATTTCTTGATGGCAAAGATTTAAATCTTTACAGTAATCGCGAACGTGCTTTTTATTTAACCTATGTCCCACAGGCTTCAGGACGCGAAAATGTATTTTTTACTGTAAAGGATTATGTTTTACTGAGTCGGTATCCGTATAGACGATTACTTTCTAATCCGGATGAAAATGACATTATTGTTAAGGATGCACTTGATCTTACTGACATTTCTTCACTATCAAGTCGTTTCATGAATACCCTTAGTGGTGGGGAACTCCAACGTGTATATATTGCGGGAGCAGTAGCCCAAAGGTCCCGGATTATGCTTCTTGATGAACCTGTTTCATTTCTGGACCCTCTTCATCAGGAGCTTATATATAAAGCTTTAAAAAGGATTCATCGCAGCTATAAAACAACAATGATAACAATTACTCATGATATTAATGCTGCATTGAACCGATATTCACATATACTTGCACTTAAAGACGGAAAGGTTGTATTTGCCGGAGATGTTAAGAGGTTTTTGACCCACTGTCCCGATATTTTGAGTGATATTTACTCTCTTACATACGATAAAATTTACATAGATGCAAACGGTAAAAGAGTTTTGTTCCCAGAGATTAAATATCATGAATAATAATTTTTCTGTTCGATTCTTTTTACTCGTTATATTTACTTTATCAGTTCTTTTGCTGGCTCCTTTTACTGGTATGGAATTTATCTCATTAGGAGATATAATTAATGATCCTTTCAGTAAAAAAATTTTCGTGTCAATACGATTGCCAAGAGTACTTACAGCTTTTTGTGCCGGGGCAGGTCTGGCTTTAAGCGGCATGGTTTTCCAGGCGATTTTTCGCAATCCGATGGCAGATCCATTTACTCTTGGCGTAGCAAGCGGCGCATCATGCGGAGCTGCAGTAACAATAATATGCGGATTATCCGGTACGATTTTAGGTATATCTTATATAACTCTGGGAGCATTTGCCGGAAGTTTCGTGTCAATTTTAATGGTTTTTGGGTTGTCAAAACTGAAAAATAATTTTACACCTGTAATAATGCTTCTTGCAGGTATTGCTGTCAGTTTCTTGTTTTCCAGCAGTCTGATGTTTATTCAATATATCAGCAGCTACAGGGACTCATTTCACATTATAAGATGGTTGATGGGCGGCCTTGACATTTTTGGGTATGAACCATTAATTACCATAGTGATATTCTTGTCATTCGGAGCCATTGTTATCTTGAGCAAATTAATCGAACTTGATCATATTATGACTGGAGATGATATCGCCCGCAGCAGGGGAGTTAACATTACAAAAACGAAATATGTTCTCTTGTCAGTTTCTACTCTCCTGATTGGCAGTATCGTATCTGTATGTGGCCCGATAGGATTTGTCGGGCTCATGATACCTCATATATGCAGAATGATTTTTGCATCTAATCATACAAAACTTGGACCATCTGTTTTTCTGCTTGGTGGAACTTTTCTTGTAATTTGTGATACTTTTGCAAGAACAATCATTGCCCCCTCCGAATTGCCTGTCGGAATATTGACATCCATGTTGGGTGCGCCGTTTTTTCTCTGGTTATTGATAAGAAAAAATGTCTGGTATTGAATAAATTTATATGTCAAATTCAGATTCCCAGTTTTTCTTTTAATGCTTCAGGTGTAAAAGGTTTTACCAGATAGTTGTTGGCTCCAGCCTTAAGTGCTTCAACTACTCTGGATTTTTCAGATTCGGAAGTACACATGATAATTTTCACACTGCTATAAGCATTATCAGCACGTACCTTTTTCAGAAAAGTAAATCCATCCATTACAGGCATGTTCCAATCCAGAAAAATGAGATCAACAGGCATATTTTGTTGAAGAACCTTTAATGCTTCTTCACCATCTCCAGCTTCAACGATATCGGTTATACCAAGACTATTGATTTGAGTTTTTTGTATTCTTCTCATAGTAGTGGAATCATCGACCAACATTATCTTCATATTCAAAATCCTTCTATCCGTTTTTATTAAAATTCCATATTACATAACCTAAATGGAGACGATTAATTTGCAACAATGTTGCTGTGAATCATTCTGCCTGGTACCCGACATGAACCATTTATCCAAAAGTATTTGAAAATGACTCGCGTAAAGGAATCGTTACTACAATGATTAATATAGAAAAAATTCATTATTCAAACTGCCCTGAGCTGAAACGTGGAATTTTGAGATTCTAAAGTAAGCACCAGATCGGAACGCTCAACCTCATATTCTGCAAGACGCAGGTAGCTGTCGATATTATCTGGTGTAAGCTTCAAATACTGCAAGGCTTTTTTATTTCCATTAGAAATCTGGCCTTCAAAAGAACCCAGACACGAATTACAAAGAATGTACTCAGCCAGATAAGCTGCAGATGCGATTGAACGGAAACTATCCGGTGCTTTTTCCGGATTGTGATGATAACGTATGGCACTTATTATTGCCAAATCCAAATTCCAGAACTCAAGTAATGCGCTTCCCAAGACAGCATGATTTTCTGTTGGTATTACAATTTTTTCAGCCTCAAGATATGAGATTTCCTCCTTTAAGGCAAGTTCAATTATCCGTTCAAATTCATCATGGAAAAACTGATCCAAAACCAATATACCAATATCGTGAAACAAACCTGCAAGAAACAGAGAATGATGGTTAGCGGTAGAGAAATCTACTGATTCATAAATGTTACTTGTAAGGAACCCAGTAGCAAGTGAGTGTTTCCAGAAATATTTATAATCTAGAACATTGGATTTGCTCGAAAAATTTTTTATCAGACTGACCGCCATTGCGATATGACCAATTTCATTAAAACCTATACGTGTAATTGCAAGTTTAATTGAGGTAATCTTGTTTCCGGAAGTACTGTAAAATGTTGAATTCGCAACTTTTAAAATATTTGAAGCAATTGATGGATCCTGTTCAATAATTCGTGCAAGAATTGAGGCATTCCCGGTATCTGAAGCAATTATTTCTCGTATTCGCAAGGCGATCTTGGGCAGTGTCGGAAGTCCCTTGATATCTGATAATCGCTGTAATAAATTCATATATCGGTTTCCTCAAAACAGAATCAGTGGTAAGTATATCATCATTGGTTCTTATGGTCAAGTTTGATTACTTTGAGTTTAATAGTTTAATATTAAATTTTTTTTATATGTATATCCAACATTGAGTTTACCATTATTTTAACAGCCATAACTTATGATCTGGAGGATATTCTCAGTTAACCTTTATATAGGCTGCATTATGTTGCGATTTGCCGGGTATGAAAAATCGGGGTAAACAGGGCGTTTAAATACTTTTACTAAAACAGCCAGTCTTATCTGAATAACTTGAATGCTTTAAATAAAAGAACCGGGTGTCTAGAAAATGTACGGACAAATACTCTAAGATAATTCATTTTTTGTGGATCTTCTTTTGACAGGGATACTGCAATCCTGTTAAGAAAATCATCATCTGCATTTTTTGTAACAAATTCTTTAAGTGAATAAGATCTGATTTGTTGTTTTCCATATCTTTTATCCCAGACCTGTTGATATTTGTTAAGGAAGGAGTAATCTATACTTCCATTACTGAAAGCCCTGGCAGCAATTTGTCCACAGTGTTTTCCGGCATAGAGTGAATATGCAATGCCCGCTCCGCTTAGACAGTTTACCTGACGAGCAGCATCACCTGCCAGCATAACACCATCACGAACAAGAGGGCGAATCCATTTTGTAACAGGAACTCCACCACAGTGGGTATTGGTAATTCTGGCAGCTGGAAATTCAGAATTTATGAAGCGATTTAAAGATTCAAGAGCACTTCCAGCTTTACTATTTACACCTAATATTCCCAGTCCCACATTTGCTTCACCTTTTCCTCTGGGAAAAACCCAGGCATAACCACCGGGTGCTACTTTTGAACCAGTATAAAAAATGCAGGTTTCATTATCTATCAATGGAGATATTACACGTGCGAAAGCGCATGTTTCGATATCTTTTAATTGAAGAGTTGTATTCCAACCAACAAACCGTGCGAGTTTTGATTCAACTCCGTCGGCAAGGATAATACAGTTGGATTTAAGTGATACATCATTTCCATAAACCTCATACTCCTTTTCACCTACACGCTTAAGCCCAGTAGTTGCAAATTTAGTATAGTAAGTTACACCAGCATCAATCGCATCTTTTACAATATCGTTGTCCATTTTTTCACGATCCAGTATGTAACTTTCATCAACATTGGCAATTTCTACTTTTAACCCGTTTGGTGCAACCATTATAGATCGTTTAATGACAGATTTAATCCACTCCGGACGAACATCGATATTTTCAACAAGACTTCTATGTCCGATGCCTTCTCCACATCTAACAGGAGTACCAGCCTGGGGCTTTCGTTCCAGCAAACAAACAGAACGTCCGTTTCGAGCTGCACTCAGAGCTGCCATAGATCCGGCCGGTCCTGCTCCAACAACTATAATATCAAACTGTTTATTCATCACTTTTCTCCGATACTCTTTGATTCTTTTTACTTTTATTAATGCTGAGAGCTCCAAAAGGGCATACCTTTACACATATTGAACACAAGGAACAAGTTGTGTTATCGATATACAATTTGTCCTCTAACCGAATTGAATTTGTTTTGCAAACGCTTATGCATGTTCCACATTGATCACAAATATTATAGTCTGCAGTGACAATCATTTTATACTCTCCAGTAATTTTTCAGTTTCTTTTCTGAGACTTCTGTTATTTTTTATCTCTTCTTCTTTTAATAAACTTTCACATACTACAACAGCCTTTTCTTTCATATCCGATTTTACCAGAGTATGAGCAAGATTTAAAGATGTCATAAGATAGTTATATTTACCTTCCGGTAGTTTGGCATAATATGAGGCGAGTTTTTCATAAACAGAACAAGCGTCACTGAATTCTTCTACAGCTTCAAAATATTTTGCTTTTCCCCAGAGCACAAAACGACTTTCTGGAAATTTTTTATGTAATTTATCAAGAATTGGTAAAGATTTTTCGGGTTGTTTTTCTTTTATGTAGATTTCGGATAGAGAAAGAAGTGCTGCATTTCCTGTAATAAATGCAGAACGGCCACATTCAGATAGTTTCTGTATCCCTTCTTCTTTGCTGCCAGGATACCAGAATAAAACCCACCAGAACTTTTTTCGAAGTTCGGCACGACCATAATCATACAGACCCAAAAAAAGATTGGCTTCATTATTGTCTGGATTCATTTTTTTAGCTTCTTTTAACAACCTGATTGCATCAAGACCTTTATTTAAAGCTGCAAAATATGAACTGGTTCGCAGATAGAAGGAAGCGTATATTGCCTTGCTTATACCATCAAGCGTCCGGGAATATGAAGATATACCATTTGTTTGTTCATAATTTTGAATAAGATTTTCAGTTTTGTCATAAGTTTCCAAAAAATTGATAGAATCTACTGTTTTTTCAAAATCCATATCTCTCATCCCCATTGCAGTCAGCTTAAGCAGTGATGGCAAAGGGTCTTGAGGATAAGCCAGTATGAGAGAATCTGATAATTCAAATGCTTTTTCAAAATCACAATTAATAATATTGGAAACTACTTTGGGGGTGTATATTGTTGCCATTTCAGGCAATGTGAAAGAAAAAGAATTACAAATCCAGATAAGTATTAAAATCGAAAAATATTTAATTTTCATGATTGTCTGGTACTAAAGACGGATAAGAAACCCCATGTCGGATACGAAAATACAGCCATGTCAGAATAAAAACAAGCATTCCAGAAGCCAAAATTGCCGGGAAAAGTATTCCGGCACATGCCATGCAAAGTGCGCCACCGATTTTATAAGTAGATTCTATAGCTAAATTGTTTTTCTTAAAAAAGAAGAGCAGATAAAACGGAAAAGATAAAAATGAGCATAATAACACTACCGGATCTTTAATCATGAACGCAAGGAAACCCGATATACACAAACAAGCTGTTGCAATAGTATGTGAATTCATGGTACCAAATACAACTGCTGTTGTTTTTTTTCTTTCAGCTTTATCCCCTTCAATATCCGGTAATGTAGAACTGATTGAACCTGCCGACATCAAAAAAAAATACGGCAAAGCATTTGAAAAAAAATCAATGGTAAGCAACTGTTTTCCGGCAAGGAACCAACCGGTTCCAAATGCAAGTATACCATATCCAAAACTATTTGTCAGAAAATCCAGAAAAGGTTTTCCCGAGAAAAAGAAAGGTTTGAAACTATAAAACAAACCAGTTATGATTGATAAAAATGCCAGAACAGACAAAATCGGTTCTGAAAAAAAAAGCGGCGAAACAATTGAAAAAACTGCTAATATAAGAGCACAAAATAATGCGGTTTTCTGCGAAACAATTCCTGAAGCAATTAAAGGAAGCCCACCATTTTTTTTATCTACCTCTATATCAGCGAGCTGGTTAAAAATATAAACAGAACCTACAGATAACGAAAAAATCAGTGAAAGGACATAAACTTTTAGTGGCAGGTCCCATTTTAAAAGAGTTGTTTCTGAAGCCCTGAAATATCCAAAAGCAGTAAAACCCCATACAGGGATTAAAAGCATTGGTCTGCAAATAAAAAACAGATCTGAAAAAGTAAAAATAAGATTCTTGATTTTCATTTAGCTTTGAAAGTAGGGTATTCTATTCCAAATCTCCAGCGATAATATAATCTGCTGCACAAAAATGTTAAAAGTATTAATATCCCATATTCGGGAACATAAAGAGCAACTGCTGCAGAAAGCAGAAAAACAGGCCATTTAAATGCCTTAAAAGCAGCTTCTCTTTTTGTTGAAAAAGCAAAAATGAGGAAAAAAAGCAGACTGATGCCGGCGGGAATAGCCATCACCCAAAAATGGTTTTCCATTAAAAAAGAGAACAGAAACGCTCCGAAACACAGTATTGCTGATACAATAGCAGTAACTTTTTCTCCATATTTTACACTGAATGTGCATTTTCCTGTTAGTTTATCACCATCTGCATCTGGAATCGTGGTTGCCAGAAAAACTGCACCATTAGCTAAAGCAGGAGCAATAGAAGAAATAAAACCATCTCTGATCAAAGAAACCGAAATTGATAAATCAGATTTGGCACTGTACCAGCCAACCAAAAAGGTTAACATACCATGTCCTAATGAATTCGATAGAACTCCTCCCCAGGCATGGTTTTTTAATTGAGCAGGTGGTAAATTGTAGAGTATACCAGTAATCAAACCTAAAGTGAAAAGAAATGTTAAAACCCAATCGTATAACAATCCAATTACCATACCCAAAACAGTACAAAAGGCTGCTAATATCCATGCGGTTTTAATTGATATAAATCCATTTGGTAAAATAAACAACTTATGATTTATACGGTCTCCCTCAATATCCACAATCTGATTTACTACATATATCGAAGCAACAATTAAAGAAAAACCAATCAGTACAATCCACAAACTGTTCAGGTGAATATTGTCAGCATTGGCGAACCAGTTACCACCAAGTTGGATTTTTTCTGTCCCTGTAATCCATCCAAGGATAAGTATGGTCCATACTGGAGCAAGAAGTGGTATTCGAAGAAGAAAAAAACCGTCAAGAAGCTTTCTTATAGTTATTTGCACTATGGAAACCTGTATAAATAAAAAGCGGATTTCATGTCTGATGTCATCCAGGTAAAAAAATCATTTACTATTATACAATATAAACTCTGCACTCAATTGAGATAAACTATTATTTAAATGCTATGTAGAATATCTTCAAGTCACAGGTTTGTAAAATAATTGAAGCATATGAAACATGGTGAACGAATTGGTACTGTCACCGATTCTATTTTAAATAGCTGCCATTAAAAAAATGAAAACAGCTTATTTTATTCAGTTTAAATAAAGCACATACATAATTTGTGACTTTTTCAATATATCTGAAAAATTTCATCCAATTCTACAATAAACCGATTATTCAATGGACTGGAAATAAAATCGATTATAGAATTATATCTGAATGTTAAAATTTTGTATTGGCACGCTGGGATGCAAATTGTCATCGAAAAAACTTTTAACATACCTCTTCTGGATATCTTCAGACAGGTAAGAAAAATTTTAGCTTTCAGTATCCGGATCATCTTTCACCTTGGTATCTGGAATAATTGACCTTGTTAACAGACAATTAAGAAACAGGAGTTTAAAATTCTATGAGAATTTTAGTGCGCAAAAACAGAGGTAATTATGGGATATTCAGGTGTATTACGAATGTATATTCCTGGAGCGTTGTGGGTTTTACCTGTTAAGCGTGATTGCTTTGGTCGTATTTGCTGAGTCTGCTATCTGTATTGGTACAGAAACAGGAGTGGAATAATTTTGAAAACATCTATTCTCGAAAAACCTTTTATCAGTTTAAACACGAAGCTGATGCGGTTTACTGTAAAAAGTATGATAATTATCGGTGTAACTGTATTATTGGCAGGACTGATTACATTTCTATTTGAATACCGTCGACGTTTATCACAAATCCAGATAAGTACAAAAAATGTATTAATTAATAAAGGTAAACTGCTGGTCAGCAATAACAGCATAGCTTTAAGGCAAATGGCTGAAGATAATGCTTTTTCTGCAATTAAAGAACTTGTATCTTCTACGGTATTTGACGATTCCGATATTTTTTATGGGATCTATATGGATAACGATCTGAGACCATGGGTTTATATTGATAAGAATCGCGACGATAATCTGTTTAATGAATACCTGGATGATATAATAAGTCAATGGGCTTCAAACATTGATTTTCCGGATTACCGATATGTAAAAATTCATAATGAAGAGATAATAGAATTTGCTGCTCCGGTTAAATCAACTGAACAAAAACTTGGAACCATACGATACGGTATCAGTACGGCATCAACAAACAGGGCAATTGCTGAAATGCGTAATGATTTTACCCGATATATCGTGTTTTATATGATCTCCTTTATCTGTGCAGGTTTAATTATCTTTTTTCTGGAACTGAACCGTTGCAGAAAACAAGCTGCAACTATTACACGCCCGTTGTGTGATTTACGTGAAGCAGCAGGTACTATAAGCAATGGTAATTATTATTCTGAAGTTAAAATAGACAGTAATGATGAAATGGGGATACTTGCACAGAATTTTGAGTTGATGCGCCAAACCATAAGAAACTATACTACAAATCTGCAAAAAATGGTAAAAGAACGGACACGTGCACTTGAAGCCGCACAGAAAGAACTGGTGGTAAAAGCACATCAGGCAGGAATGGCTGATATAGCTATTGGTACCCTGCATAATGTGGGTAACATTCTTAACAGCGTTAATATATCTGTACAGATGCTTGAACAGCTTACGTCAAGCTCACCGCAGATAAATCTTCAGAAAGCCAATAATCTTTTACGCCAGAACCAGGAATCATTTATTGACTTTATGACAAAAGATCCTAAAGGCCCAAAACTTCTTCAATACTACCTCAAACTGGAAGATTCTTTCGAACTATATAATGACAAAATCATAGAACAAATTAACCGCCTTACATCAAAAGTCAAAGCCATACACGAAGTTATAATGGCACAACAGTCATATGTCAATGCTGCTGCTGTAACAGAATCGGCCTCTATTGAAGAAGTTGTTGAAGATGCATTGACAATGCAAAAAGGCTCTATCGATCGATATAATATCAATGTAATTAAAAAGTTTCCATCACTGCCATCTGTACGTATTCAAAAAACGAAACTGATTCATGTCCTTATAAATTTCATAAACAATGCAAAGGAAGCAATGATTGAAACTCCGCCGGAAAAAAGAGAACTTGAGTTTATTGCATGCAGTGATAATGCCCAAATCGTACTTAAAGTCAGAGATACGGGATATGGAGTTGCACCTGAGAACGTTAAAAAGATCTTTTCACATGGATTTACAACTAAAATAAACGGACATGGTTTTGGTTTGCATAGCAGTGCAAACTATATAAAAGAAATGAATGGAAAGATTAGTGTTGAAAGCCCTGGTCCAGGTTTTGGATCTACATTCATAATCACATTACCACTTTGGCAGGAGTAAAAATGTGCGAAAAAAGTTTACAAAAAAGGCGAATCTTGATAGTTGATGACAATACTGCAATCCATGAAGACTTTAAACAGATACTCAGTCCCCAAAAATGCATAAATATTACTGAAATGGTACAACTTGAAAAAGAATTGTTTGATAACACGGTTGAAATGACGATTCCTGTTAATGAAGGTATATATGAAATTGATGATGCATACAGTGGGGAAGAGGCTTTTGAACTGGTTGAAAAAGCAGAATGTGATAATCGTCAGTATCTGGTGATTTTTATGGATGTAAGAATGCCGCCAGGTATGGATGGAATAGATACAATCCAGAAAATATGGAAATCATATCCTGATATTGAAATGGTCATCTGTACTGCCTTTTCAGATTATTCATGGCCTGAAATCCTTCAGAGGTTTGGAACTACAGATAAGCTTCTTTTCGTTCGCAAACCGTTTGATACTGTAACAATCAAGCAACTGGCACTTGCACTTTCTACAAAAGCCAAATTGGAAATACAAAACCGTAAAGTTACAGAATCTCTTGAAAAAACAGTTTCAGTACGAACAGCCGAGTTAAAGGCCATGGTTGAAGATATGACACGTTTGAGTTCAAGATATAGAAGCTTATTTGAACAGGCACCTCTTGGAATCATTACTGTGAACTGTAATGGAATAATCAAGCAGATAAATCCGGCTGCTGCAGATATGTTTAAAATAACCCAAAGACAAAAGTGTATTAATATTTTCAATGACAAACCCTTTTCTGATATATCTGATATTATCAAATCAGTATGCAGGCCAGAAAAAGTATTTACAACAGAATGTAAATGCAATTTGCCTGATGGAGAAGAAAAGGTGCTTAAAATTAGATCTGCCTCAATTCAGAACGAAGAAATAAATATTGGTTACATGCTGATCATTGAGGATTACACCGAATGCAAACAACTGCAAAAAAAACTGATACATTCAGAGAAAATGAACT
>DATGNN010000326.1:0-19383 GCA_035306725.1 Chitinispirillaceae bacterium
ATTGGTTAAAAATAACAACGTTCAACACAGTTTTATACACTTCATAAACTTATAGCTTTTACTCAAATGGTGTAATTAAACAAAGAACCAATCTGGCAGATCTATTTCCTGTTATACCGAACTATGCATATAAATCTAAATATCTTCCATGACCACACACAAACAGGAGCTAATATCATGGCAGAAACTATTTCAATTGAGGAGAAAATTGATCCAACATTAGGAATACCTGAAAAGGTAAATGTTACCATTAACACCCGACGAAACATTCAATGGAAAATTTTCAATGCAACTCGTTATGTACTCCCGTATCCAAGAAAAATCGTAAATTATTTGGGTATAAAAAGTGCACTTCTGACGCATAATCCACAACACCATTTCTTTCCGTTTAAACTGGGAATTGAAGCATCCAGCCGTTGCAACCTGAAATGTCCCTTGTGTCCCCGGACAGCAAATACAGACAGACCAACCGGTGACATGGATTATGAACCATATACTAAACTCATTGATACTATGTCACCGTATCTTTTTCAGGTTCGGTTCCACAACCTTGGAGAACCTACCCTTAATCCTCGCTTACCCGATATGATCACGTATGCCCATAAAAAGAGAATGTATACCAATTTTCATACAAATGGCCATTTTCTTACAAAAAAGCTGGTAAATGCCCTGATTGATTCAGGACTTGACGAAATAAATGTTGCACTCGATGGGTTAACTGATGCAGTATATTCGAAGTACAGAGTTAATGGGTCGGTTGCGAAAGTTAAAGATGGTATAATTAATTTATGTAAAATCAAAAGAGAAAGAAAATCCAGATCACCTCGTATTAACCTTCAGTTTCTTGTAATGTCTCACAATGAACATGAAATACTTGAACTAAATACCTTTGCTGCTGAGGCTGGAGTAGACTGGGTTTTCCTTAAACCTGTGAATATTATGATTGGCGTTGATACCGGTAATAAAGAATATCTCCCTTCAAATTCGAAATATTCCCGATATAATATGGAAAATGAAACTATTGAACTTTCAAAAAAGTACAAATGTACAATTACCTTTTCTGAGCTCATTGTTAACTGGGATGGTTCGATCAGCTTGTGTGCGTGTGATAATCCGGATTCCGGAATAATTAAAGGTAATGTGTTTATGGATGGAATTAAAAAGGTCCTCTCTGGAAAAGATTTTATCAATGCCCGGGCAAAAAGTTTGAAAATGGAATATGATATGTGCAGATACTGCATCGATGCAAAATGTTCTGTATGAAATACAAAATATTCAACAATGAATTACCTATTATGATATAGGTTTTATAGTAAGACAATCTTTTTTTCAGACAAAAATGTATGATTTAAGAACCATTGGCTTGGTATTTAAAAGCCCTCACATTATGCTGGTTGCGCAGCTCAGCCCCCCCCCGAAAGTTACTCTTAGACTGAAAAAAATCATCCAATAAGAACATCTCCGTTTATATTTACCACGAAAAAAAGAATACAACGTTTTTCAAGAGTAACTGTGATGCCTAATAATCTTATTCAAATTAATCCGCTGGTTTCTCCTCAATGGGATAAAGCCGTTTTAAACAGTTCATATCCACAATTCTTTCATCGGTCTAACTGGTTAAAAACAATAACAGATACATATAAATTCAAACCTCTGTGTTTGATGGTCGAATCAGAACCAGGCTGTACAATCCCCCTCCTGATCGCCAGAACATTGCCAGGAAAGAAAAAAGCTATTGCACTCCCATTTTCAGATTCGTGTGATATCTATTGCTCCAATATTGAACCAGTTGAGCTGGTATCGAAAATTATACAGGTTATTCGGAATGAAAACATTAACAAACTTGAATTCAGAGGTACAAACCACTTCCAACCATCAGGTGAACCTTCTCATTCTTACTGGGAACATCGTCTTCATTTAACAAAAGAAGATGCTCTCTGGAAGAATTTATCCCCCTCAAAAAAAAGAAATATTAGAAAAGCGCAAAAAAATGAAATAATCATTACATTTAATAATGAAAAGAATGCTCTGCAGATCTATTACAACCTGCATTGTCTTACCAGAAAGAGGCATGGGCTCCCCCCTCAACCGGTTTCGTTTTTTAATGCGATTTACGAAAATATCATTGCAAAAAATTGTGGCGAAGTCACCCTTGTATACTCAGGAAACACACCGGTTGCAGGTGCTGTTTTTTTATTTTCCGGTTCCGAAGCTATATACAAATTTGGTGCTTCTGATAATAATTTTCAGCCCATGCGAATTAATGACCTGCTCATGTGGGAAGCTATCAGGCGATATACTGAAAAAGGGTATTCATCACTTTCTTTCGGAAAAACTGAAAAGTTCCACGAGGGGCTATGTCATTACAAAGAGGGGTTTGGTGCTTTAAGAAAAAACCTTTCCGATCACTATTATGTTGTTAAAACTGGTGAAAAGGTGAAAAAAACATCCAAAGCCTATTACGGAGCTATTAACCACCTGTTAAGAAAAATGCCAATTTCAGTATTGCGAAAGTTTGGCGAGGTATTGTATCAATATGCTGTTTAATATTCTGTATGGATAACATATAATACAATGATTTGCGATTTTTAATGTTATTATTTTCCAATAAAGTAAAAATTCAATGTGAGAGACCCGATTGAACAGTGGCAAAACAGATCGGAAATCTCTGCCTGCACCAGTATCTCAATACTGCTCATCTCATGATATTAATCAGATTCTGCTGGGAAACGAAACTGCTGACCTGCCCTTTGCAGAAACCAAACTAGCAGAAAACTATTGATCTGTACTGCTTTTTATGAAGGATTCTGGATTATTCCAATAATGAAAAGAGATAAGGTTTCGTTAAAAGCAAACGCGTTCAGTAACTGGTTTTTGCTGGCGATAAATGTTGGGATTGGTTTTTTCCTCACACCATTTATAATCAACAATCTGGGAAACAGCAGATATGGTATTTGGACTCTTGTAAACTCTGTAATAGGTTATTATGGTATAATCAATTTAGGAGTAGGTTCTGCAGTAACACGTTATATAGCCCTGTATACAGGAAAAAAAGATTCCGGAGCTATAAATGAAATCGCAAGTACTACATTTGTTATGTTTACTGTAACAGCAGCGATTGTTACTGGTTTCAGTTTAATATTTGCAGGAATTTTTGCAGATTTTTTTAATGTTGATGAATATCAGAAAAATGAGTTTATCAATACAATTATCATTCTTGGTACAACAACAGGCATAACATTTATCTCAAATGTTTTTACAGCTATACTTACATCCCGTGAGCACTACATTTCGGTAAATTTTTTTAGTAGCATTTTAACTTTAACACGAGCAATATTAATTGTTGTTTTTGTGCATAATGGATTTGGTATCACAGGAGTAGCATCTGCCACACTTGCAGTGAGCATATTGCAACTAATAATAAAATTAGTACTATATAATTATCTGTTACCTGATATTAAAATCAGCTTTAAAAGCATCAAACGAAACACTTTAAAAATTCTGGTTTTGTACGGTGGTATAACTACAATTATTCAGATTGCAGATATTTTAAGAATTAATATAGACAGTCTGGTCATTGGACGATTTTTAACATTGGAGGCGGTTGGTATTTATGGAGTTGCAGCACTATTATTAAGATACATGGGAAAAGTAATAATTTCGGGCGTAAGTGTTTTAAATCCACGTTTTTCGAATCTGGCAGGAAGTGGAGATTCAGATGAACAGAAAAGATTACTATTCAAATCATTACAACTGGCATCGTTTATTTCTTTTGGAATGACTTTGTTTGCTATAGCATTTGGTCCGCATTTTATAATTTTCTGGGTTGGTGAAGAATTTGTCGAGGCATCTTATGTTTTAATTATTGTCTCTGCTGCTTATGCATTTGATCTTGCTCAAAGCCCCAGTATCGCACTATTGTACGCGAAAAACAAGCACAAATATTACGCATTCTATATTATCCTGGAAGGTGTTGCAAATCTTCTCTTGAGCATAATACTGGTTCAAAAACTTGGCATGACAGGAGTTGCAATTGGTACTGCAATTCCCATGCTTATTTCAAAATGTATTGTTATGCCCCTTTATGTGTGCAAAGTTTTGGATCTTTCTTTGAAAAACTACCTCAAACCATTCAGTATACCTTTAGCTTTGTCGTTAATTTTTTTAACAACAATTTACAGCACTGGCCTGTCCAATATTATCTCAAATAATGATCAGGTTATATTCAGCGTTTCGGCTTGTACGGTGGGAGCTGTTTATATGATTATTGCTTTGATGTTTATGTATAGAGGTTCTTTAATTACACTGTTAAAATCAATTTTTAATCTTTGAATTCTCGCATTTAAAGGTTTTTACTTCGATCTTTTCCCGGTTTATAAACACCTGTTTTATAAAGAATTATTTTAAGGATAAGGAATAAAAAATTAGCTGTTGAAGTAATAATCATTGATGGATGTTTTTTAATGAGAATAACAGCATTAGCGAATTGTCCGACTCCAAGTCTTGAATGTGCTGATCTGATTGCATAGTTTGCAATCCAGCACCTTATTTTTCTTCTGTTTTCCAATCTGGAATTTGCTACAATGTTATCAGGCCATAACAAGAAAGCTTCTAGAGGATTATTATAATAAGACCCTTTTGCAAGGTCAGATGCATTATTATGGTACCATGCCAAAGGTATACAATTCCTGAAAAATGTATGATTAAACGCAAGTTGAAGCCATAAATAAAAATCTTCACCATAGGTGTGTCTTGTTGATCCATAAAAATGATAGCCATTCCTGAACACATCGCTTCTTAGAAAAACAGTTGAAGTAAACCAAAGATAAAGGTTTCGTTTTTCACGAATGGCAGTATCCGGGGTAATGACACCATGACAAAGCTCAATTCCTCTTCGCTTGTAAATGTCTATAATACTGTTGCCGTGTTCCGGGTTTTCCGAATTGACAAACTCCTGGTACCATGCAGACACACATATATCACAGGTTGTATGTTTTTCTAAAAGGTAGTAAGAATCCTCCAAAAAAGTGGGCAACCACTCATCATCTGCATCAAGAAATGCAATATACTTACCCCTGGATTCCTTAACCCCCCTGTTTCGTGCAGCTCCTGGACCTTTATTGCTCTGATTATACATACGGAAAGGGAGGTTTTTATGGCGTGTAACAATTTCGGGCCCGTTATCAGTTGAACCATCATTAATAATAATTATTTCGTAATCCTTAAACGTTTGACAATCAACAGAATCAAGTGCCCGTTGGACAAATAGCTCTTTATTATAAAGTGGTATTATAATGCTGACAGTTGGTTTATTATACATAAAAGTATTCAATTGAATAGATCCTTCAAAGCTTTTCTATGACTACAATCAACTCTTTCAGAACAAAAAAATAACTATCCAGTTAATAAATTGCATTGATTATTTTCATTAATCATTCAAATCTAATGGAAATAACTTATAGTAGTTGAATAATAATCGGGGAATACGGAAATTATAAAGGTTTCTTTTGAAAAACTGCAATTGTAACCCTGAAGTAAGTGTAATAATTCCTACCTACAATCGGTCTGAAAAAATTATAGAAGCTATAGAAAGCGTTTTATCGCAGAGTTTTAAAGATTTTGAAATCATAGTTATTGATGATGGTTCGGAGGATTGCACCCAAAAAGTACTTGAAAAATATAAAGAACAGATAATAATATGCACAAAATCTAATTCAGGGGTAAGTGCTGCCAGAAATTGTGGACTAATAGAAGCAAAAGGAAATTGGGTAGCTTTTTTAGATTCCGATGATAAATGGTTTAATAACAAACTTGAAAAGCAAATAGAATTTAACAAAGCAAACGGAATAGATGTGTCTTTCTGTAATTATGCTCTTAATTCTTCTGTTTATGAAATACTTGAAAACAGGATCACAAATTCATTCGAACTTTTTCTGTTGAGTGAAGAAAAATTACATATCAGTACCTTATTAGTAAAAAGAAAGCTGCTCAGGTTCTTCGATGAAACATTGTCTATTTGTGAGGATAATAAATTATACTATGACCTAGCCTCAAAAGTAAAAACCTGGGGTTATTTAGGGGAACCATTGGCATCAATTACCCGTGATGTAGCAGCGCACAGTTTGATGAATACAAAAGAACCTGCAAAGATATACAAAATGGCAAGTGATTCGCTTGCTGTACATTATCAGGCATTGCTGATCAGCAGGAAAGAAAACAGGATTGTCTTGAACAGAATAAAAAAGATTATAAGTAATTACTCTTTTGTTGTAGCTAAGATGTCTGTTTCAGTTTATGGTTATAAAAATTCATTGGATTTGATATTAAGGTCAATTGGTAATGCCAGAACTATGAAAATATTCATAAAAACAATATTTCTTTTGATTGTTCCACCCGGAATACTCAAAAAAATTGTTTGTAAAAGATAAAGTTACAAATAGGTCAAAACACATTTATTATTCACTTGATTATTGCAATTACATGCTTGTGAACAAACAGAATAGACAGGATTACGCATAAAACCTTGGGCAATTTTTAAAAATGGCAACAGGTGGTATTTTTGAAAAAATGCAGAACAATTTTTGCAATTGCTATTCTTCATTTTATTCTCTCTAAAAATTATAAGCAGGATTGTTCAAGTCTGAAAGTTTTGTAAACATATCACATAATCAGCTATGGTTCCTGAAACTGTAATTAAAAAACTACTGCCACTTTATTTGCGGCAAACCATTAATAAAACTATTATTAACTTGTATACTAAACATGTTAAAGGAATCCGGTATGTCAAACTTATGGATGAAGAAGCTGCTGTTACCTGCCTTTTAAAAAACGCAGACTCGTTTATAGAACAGTTTATTGACCACTATTTAACTATGGGATTCAAGCACATTTTTATTCTTGATAATAATTCAACCGACAATACAGTCATTAAAGCTCAAAAATATCCAAATGTGAGTATCTATTCCACAAAAGCATCTGTAAAAAAATACCAAAGCTTTATTAAATCTGAATTCGCAAGAAAAACCATTCATGGTGGCTGGTGTCTTGATGTGGATTGTGATGAGTTTTTCGATTATCCTTATTCAGATGTTATGAAACTGAGTAATTTGTTGGATTATCTTAACCAACATAAGTATTCTTCAGTGTTAACACACATGCTTGATATGTTTTCAGATGAAAAAATATCTTACCAGAAAACAGAATGCCAGGAGAACTTAAAAAAAAAACACCGTTTTTATGAATTGAAAGACGTAGAAAAAATAAACTATAGGTCATCAAAACTGGCAAAAAAATACGGTATGGGAAACAGGTTACCTGAATCTGAATTAAAAATCTATTTTGGTGGTATCAGAAAGAAGCTTTATGGTTGTAATTGCATGCTTACGAAACACTCGCTTTTTTCACGACAGGAAAAAATTAAATTGTTTCCTCATACTCACTATGTAGATAATTCCAGAATCGCAGATATAAGTTGTGTATTATTGCATTATAAATTTACAAGCAATGCATATAATATTGCATGGCAAAACATGAAATCATTTGAGCATACAAATACATATTCTGGTTTGAAAGAGTTAATTGATTCAAAACCAGACTTCAAAATTAAACGGGATGATTCATTATGCTTAAATGATCTTAATGACCTGGTGGATAATGGGTTTTTGACAGTATCGTCTAAATTTCTTGAACATGCACACCGTTCTTACTGTCATTCCAATGGATGCTGGAGTCCATCTGTTCTTCCTTCAAACATCAAACAACCTTTTCGTAAAGAGACCCTTTAATTGTAGGATACCGCTGTCATGAAGGCAATTCTATTATTGACGTGAATTAACGTGATATGTTTGAAAAACAACCTTTTCCTTGAGCATTAAAATAAGTACCCTGGCGGCTTGCAAATAAAACCCGACAGGCTGACTGTTATCGGGGGACATATAGTTTGCTGGTGTAGAAAAGACTTGAAAAGAAAGTTTTATTATCATTCTCTTTCTCCTCTTCTTTTGGGTATTTACGCAGTTGTTGCCTGTTTGGTAAATAAAATGTTACGGATATTTCTAAAACTGCAGAAAATCCAGTTTCTTTACCAGGATCATTTTAAAGGATAAAACTGTTCCTTTTTTAGTCAGCAGGTATTTTTTCCCACTCGCACAATTCCGATTAAATTGTGATATTTCTATATACAAAAAAACAGTCGGATATATGAAACCTTTTCAACATGTGTCGAATTTATTAACAGATTAATATAATCATCCCTGAAAGAGTATGGTTTTTATATTTTTAAACCCAAATGTAATCCTGGCACACAAATTGTTTATTGATTGGTCCTTTGTTAAGGTTTCGCCTGTTATAAATGAGATTATAATTGAGATTATAATAATGTATCAGGTACAGTAAGGGATTACACTTTCAATGTTTTTTTCGGCCTTTTTTAAATTACATCGGGAATCATAAATTAGCCCTGTTTTACTTATTATATTTTTTCAGGAGATTTTTGCATCTGCAGTGTTTCATGGTAAACGGATTGATATGATTATTACAGAGATAGTATAATTTTAAAAGTATAAGGTTTTAAAAAACTTCAACGGTAACGAGGTTTTTCATGGACAAGAAGCTCTCAATTTCACTACTGATGCTTCTCTTCTCCTTATCCTTCAAAGTCGATTCAAAATCTTATAATGACCTCCCCCTTCTTGACCGAATCACCATAGACAGTGTTACCTGGGAATTTAAGAATCCGGTTCCGGTTGGGCAATTTATAACTGGGGATTACTATGTAGTTGGTGAAGTCACTGTTACTTCTATTACTCCTGCTCCTGCAAATAATCGAAACGGTTCTGTAGTTAATCCACCAATTTTGCAGAGAAGTGGTTATGATGACCGGGTGGATGGGGATCGGTTCAAAGAAGATCTCAGATCATATCCCCCAATCCAATTAATTCCTGGTGATCAGCTTTTATCTTCAGTGAGTGTTACCGATGATGAGCACAAAAATCTTCATCGGTGGTTACGAGAACGAACATCAGACAGAACGGTAAGTCCTGTATACTCAATTTCGATTTTAACATGTCTCGAAAAGCCGGTTTCAGAAGATGCGTTCAGACCCTCTTATGGAGATCCGGAGAAAAAAATCTATTACGGTAGTGATATTAACCGAAAATTACTTCCAAAGCTTGAAGCAGTAGCTTCACTTCGGGATATCGATGAATTTGCAGAGCATTTCAGAAGGCCCTGGGTGGATATATGTCAGTTTTCATTTGACGCACCGATAGGGTATATGCCTGATTATGGACGGGAGATCGCAAGAGCCGTAGGTATGGCTTCATTGATGCTCATGGTAGAGGATTATCCCGAAGAATCGAGAGAAAAATTGATGACAGGGCTTATTCAGTATGGAATAGATCTCTGGGGTATGGTAAAAGGTGGTCGTAGCGGCTGGTCTGCACATGGAGGTCATGGAAGCGGAAGAAAATGGTCGATCATGTTTGCCGGGATTATGCTCGGTGATGAGCAGATGGCGAGTCCTACAGTAGCAAATCCGGAACTGAAATTTGGTGAAGATATGCAAACAGCCTATGATGATTGCTGGACAGGAGCTGATGTGGTTTACACCGGACATCAGGGATTATGGAATGGAGAACCAGTGAGTTCAACACCAAGCTGGGGACCTTACGAGCATCTTCATCCGACTGTATGGTACAGTACCTTTGATGGACATCATCAGTGGAATATCGGAGAGAATTACCGGCGCTGCTGTACCAGCATCGCCTGGGTTGGGCAGGCATTGGCCGCAAGATTGATGGGAGCTGTAGACCTGTGGAGTCATGATCCGTTTTTTGATTATGTAGACAGGTGGATGTTTGAGGATGACAGTGAGCAAATGAAGGCTTTCGGTGAAGCAGGGCTGAATTATTCTGCCAACTGGCAGCGCCAGGGGCAGGCCTGGGACACATTTGTTAATCAGATGTGGGAAATGTATCGTAAAAAAGCCGATGAGATCAATACTATTCCAAAATCCGGAAAAACCAGGGAATCATCATATCGGTGCAGACAGAGTGGATTAATGCTCTCGGGTAATGCAATATTTATGGATGGATTGAAAAGCGTTTTGGAAAAACATTCACATATTAATATCTATTCGATAAACGGTAAGAGTGTAGGGAGTATAAAAACGGAAAGTTTTTCAAAAGATATTGGGACCCTTTTCCATGTAGTGAATGGAGTTTATCTCTGGCGGGTACGATAGAAGAAGTATTTTTACTGTCAACAGCCAAAAGTCGCTTAAAAAAGGATACCCAAAAATCAGCAATCGCAATAAGTTATATGGGTGACATTTTTTCTGCTCCTGTGTTAAAAGGGCAAGAGTTTAACCTAACATCAATAATTTTTTTTAATCCATTATCTTTTCTTCATATATTTGGGTAAGTTGTTAAAAACAAGACACAAGTGTCGGCATGTTTTACACTAGCCACACTGCAGTTTTATCAGAACCTGGTAATTATCAAACTTAACCTCCTCTTGTAAAGCTGTTTTTAGACATTTACATATCGGCATTATTATTGCTAATGTTGGTTCCTGATTCTTAAACTCCATTTTCCCATCTAAACACAGGAGGTTTCATGAACCTTAAGCATTTTATATTTCTCGCGTTACCGTCGGCATTGTTTGCCGATGCAATTACTCCGGGGTCATACACCACATCTCTTGATCAAGGTGAAAATATCACCATAAGGAAAACTGTTACCATAAGCCAGGCGCCTCCGACAAGTGCCAAGGTTGATGTTTTCTTTTTGACCGATGCCACTGGAAGCATGGGTTCACTTATTAATTCAGTGAAATCAAGCGCGACACAAATTTTTACCAATACTGCAAGTCTTGGTGATGTATCGTTTGGAGTGGGTGAATATCGGGATATTTATGATTCATTTACATACCGTCTCAATACTGATACCACAAATGATCTCGATGCTGTTCAGTCAGGTATCAACCAGTGGAATGCAAGTGGTGGGGATGATTGGCCGGAAGCAAATCTTTATGCACTAGAACAAGTTGCTAAGGAAACATCATGGCGCGATGCTTCAACCAGGATTCTTGTATGGTTTGGTGATGCACCTGGACATGATCCAAGATCGGGATCAACAGAGGCTTCTGCCATTGAAGCTTTACAATCTGATAAAATCGTTGTTGAGGCATTAAATATCAGAGATCTCGATGAATATGGTCAGGCAACTCGCGTTGCCGAAGCTACAGGTGGTGATCTCTGGAATGGTGCTGTAACTTCTAATATTGTTGAGGTAATAGGTGATGCCATAGAACAAGTATTTCAGAACTACAATACAGTTTCTCTTGAAGCTGTCGGGAATGAACCAGGTGTTGGTGTTTCAATAGCACCTGTTGAGTATACTGGCACCTATGATCGTTCTGAAGAGCGAACATTTGATTTTGATGTCACATTTACTGGTATAGAAGAAGGCACTCATTCATTTTCCATCAATGCACTTGTAGATGGTGGAATTGTGGCAACAGAGTCTGATATTATTACAGTAAACAGTGCTAATGTTCCTGAACCGCTATCAATAGTATTCCTTGGTATGAGTCTGCTTACACTTTGTGGCTACAGGTTGAATTATCGTAAAAAGTAGCATTTAAGTTTTCTGGCATAATCTTTAGGGAGAGGTTTACCACCTCTCTTTTTTTATTTAAACCACCTTTATTCTTAGAGAAAGTTTTTTTCTAATATCAATAATCCCTTTTTAACTCAGAACAGATATTATTTGGTTAAATTACCGACATGCATATTACTTTACTTTTAGCTGTAAGCATTGCTGAAATAACAAAAATGCATTATACATAATATTTAATTAATTTATATTCTATTATAACTTCCTATATTTAAAACTCTTAATTAAACACTATTCTTATATACAGAGGAGGTTAATCGTGTTTACTCATTGTTACACTGTTTTAGCTTTGTATTCTATGGTTCTATTAATTTTCAGTTCCTCTTTGGGAACTCCAATATTTAATACCGATATTGACACTTCTGAATTGATTGAGCAATGGTCCAATTTTCATGAACAAGATTTTAAAGGTAATCTTCAGAGAGCACTGATGCTCTTTAATGAAGGGAATTACGATTCAGCTCTCATTTTAACAGAAAAACACCTTCAAAAAAATCCGACATCCGGCCCGGCACTTGAAATCAAGGGTGCTGTGCTCGCAAAATCAGGTAATACAGATGAGGCAATATCTGTTTTACAAACTGCATCTGCACGCAATCCTGAACAGAGTTCTGCTATTACCAAGATCGGAGATATATATCTGGCTAAAAAAGATACAATTAAAGCTATAGATATGTTTAAAAAATCACTACACATTAATAGCTCCGATCGCATGGCACATCAAAGATTGGGCTTAATTGCAGAAAAAAAACATGATCTCCAAAAAGCTATTTATCATTTTGAAAAAGGTATTATTGGTACTCCAACCGACTATATTGGAGTAAAGTTAAACCTTGCAAACCTGTATAATCAGATTGGAGATCCTGAAAAAAGTATTGTTTTACTGAAAAACCTTATTACTATTAAAAATGACAATCCATCTATATTTACTGCTTTAGGTATTGCTTTACGTCTTAAAGAAAAAACAGAAGAATCTGCGCGGTATTTACATAAATCTCTAACATTAAACCCGAAACAGGCCAGTGCGTGGTATCACCTCGCTATAACATTGAAAACACAGGGTAAATTGAATGATGCACTTTCAGCATATAATAATGCTTTAATCTATTCTGAAAATAATCCGCTTATTAAAAAAAACATTGCAGATATTTACATTCAACAAAAGAAACAAGATAAAGCTGCATCTGTTTATGAATCGCTCATTTCTGAAAACTCAGCAGACCCAGAAACTTTTGACTTACTTGCCACATTGTATCAAACACAAGGAAAACTCGACAAAGCTAAAAATGTTATTACATCAATGTTGCAAAAATATCCAGACAATCCGATTTCTGAATATAAGACAGGTACATTTTATGCCTATACTGAAAACTATGAACAGGCAATCATTCATCTTAAAAAAGCTCATGAATTAGCCCCCAAAAATACTGTAATTCTTAAAGCTTTAAGTTTAGCATACTCACGAATTGCTAACTATTCCATGGCAATTGCCGCTGCGTCCAGCATTGTAAGCATCTCTCCTGAAAATGCTGAAAACCTGTTTTACCTTGCTACTCTTTACCATGATGCCGGTAAAAGAAAAGAAGCTGCTGATATCTACAAGACTATACTATCAATCAACCCCGACCATGCTTTTGCGTTAAACAATCTGGCAACCCTTCTTGTCCATGATAATACCTCAGAAGCACTGCGTCTCTCCCGGAAAGCATCTGAACTTCACCCTGATAACGGTAGTTTTATTGATACTTATGGATGGGCTCTCTATAAAAATAAAAATGTTAATGATGCTTTCCGAGAACTCAAAAAGGCGCTGAAATTATTACCGGAAAACGCTTCAATTAATTATCACATGGGAGTAGTTTATTTTGCAAAAGGCAACAAGTTTGCTGCCAGGGAGAATTTACAGAAAGCACTAAATATATCAATGTCCTTTGATGGAGCTGACGAAGCAAACAGATTGCTTAAAAACTGCTTTGAACATTAAAAAACAGATGCAGACATACTCTCTAATAATCTCCTATCTTTTTTCAGGGTTTTGAACGTGCTTTAATACGACAATTAAACCATAAAAACTGGGTCTGAAAATCTCCAGCTTATTTTCTTATATTCAAATTAATATAACTCCATGCTTCTTTCAGGTACATTTGTTGCATTAAAAACAAAACCAATATTACTACACCCATAACAAGAATAAAAACCTATGGAAATCTTCGATCTGGTAGGTCCCAATAAAGCTCTGTCTGTATTCGGAATAAAACTGGTCGGATTTACAGCAGAAAATAGTGGAAAAGCACTGCTGACTCTTTCCTTGCTGGTTTTTTTCATTCTATTAAGCTATCTTTTGCGCCGGTTTGCCCGGTTGATTATCAAGGGAAGAAAAGACGCAAGAACTCTGTTCTGGTCAAATCAGGCAATAAATATTACTATCACCTTTCTATTCTTGATTGGATTTCTTTCAATCTGGTTTGATGATCCTGTGCGGCTTGCCACTGCATTTGGTCTTATTTCAGCCGGACTTGTTTTCGCTCTTCAAAGAGTCGTTACAGCAATCGCCGGATACTTTATAATCCTCAGGGGAAGACTTTTTAATGTAGGCGACCGGATCTCAATGGGTAATGTCCGGGGTGACGTGATAAGTTTATCTTTTACTACTACATCGGTGATGGAAATGGGGCAGCCCCCGGCTGTTCAACAGGCAGATCCTGCAATGTGGGTCGAGGCACGTCAGTATACAGGAAGAATTGTTAATATTACAAACGATAAAATATTTGACAATCCGATTTATAACTATACCCGCAGTTTCCCCTACCTGTGGGATGAGATGCATTTTATGATAAAATACGGTTCCGATAGAAAGCTGGCTGAAGAGGTCCTACTTACTTCAGCTTATCAACATACAATACCGATAAGCAAAATTAGTAAACCGGATCTGCTTGAGCTTGAACGACGGTATCTTTTAAAACCATCACAGCTTGAGCCCCGTGTCTATTACCGCATAACCGATAACTGGCTTGATCTTACACTGCGCTTTATAGCACTGGACCATGAAATACGTGAGCTCAAAGACCGGTTAACAAGAGAAATTCTTTCATCGTTTGAAAGCAATGGAATCGGAATCGCTTCAGCAACTATTGATATTACAGGATTGCCAAAGAAGCCTGTTTCTGTTAATATCGTTTAAAAAAATCTCCTCACTGTTCATTCCAAATTACCAATTCCTAATTCCAAATTCGCTCCCTTTCCCAAATCACTGTAAAATATTTCGACATCTTTATGGGTTTCTTTATAATATCTGATCCCAAACCTACCAACGGCAACATTAACTGCACTGCTTATCAATGGCATGTATTTTGCATATTACCTTCTCAAATTTAACATTAAAAAAGGAGTAATTATGAAACGCCTTATTTCCTCAGTACTGGTTGTATTAGGGATAGCATCTTATGTCGTATCAGCGCCAGTATTTTTTACTGATAATTCCTTTAGTGGAGCTGGGGGTAACACTACTTTTTATAATGGCACCTATGGAATTACCCTTGATGCTGAGCCAAGGAATACTTGGCCATTATCAGACGCTACGCTTACATGGAATAATGATTTTGGTATTGGTATAAATTATGGCCTTATTGATATATCAGATGAAATCGATTACCCCGAAGTACTTACAATAACATTCGATAATGAAGTAAATCTCGAATCTTTATATATTAGCAAACTTTTTCATGATGAATACACATTGGATTTTGGATTCTTTCAATTTACAGTAGCCGAATGGGATGAAGAGGGTATATACAAGCTTAGTACTGGTGAAACAGGAGAATTTATAACTGAAAATGAAAATGGTGAATTAATTGTCGATGTTAACAGAACAGTAAAAAGTGTTAAACTGTCCGCAAAAGCTGAAAATGTTGTAGATATATTTGCTCACGACTTTTCGGTCAGAGGTGTAAGTTACACATCAGTTCCAGAACCTGCTGTACTTTCCTTTCTTGGAATCAGTCTACTTAGTCTGGGATTCTTTCGTTCAAGAAAAAAATAAAACATTCTTTTTAAGCTAAATTTTCAGGATATCAGTTTTGTAAATTGATATCCTTATTTTTATTCTATTGTGAATCAAATATTCTCGCCGAGCTAATAAATACTACTGAAGATTTAAGAAGGTATTAATAATTTGTTACGCCAAGCGCACCATGTGACTTTTAGTGTAAAGAGTATTATTAGCTGAAGGCCTCTGTTTTCCCGCGAACGGGACCACGGGCACCTGACATTGTAGTTCTTGACTTGGTACAGGAGATACGGAAAGGCTGGTTGCTGTCAGGATTACCTATTAATAGTCATTGTTATAAATACTGATCGCTTATCGCTCAACGCTTCTGATCTTTATTCACCAAGAACCCGGATTGCCGGTTCACACTGAATAAGGTGCAAGCCGCGCCTTCGTGAACCAGCTTTTGCTCCCGGAGAATATGATAATCTATATCCTGATCTAACCATAGGCTGGTCGCTCAGCGAAACAGATTATTCATATTCCATTACATTCAGGATATTGTTGTTTTTATCCGTCCATCTATTATAGAATTTTATCATACAACAAATATTAAATTGTGTATATATTACTCTGTTTAATTTCAATCTTTCAGAACAGATTGTTCGCATTACACAATTTTCAGGCTTAACGTTTTTTCAGTATATATGAAAACTCTTTGAAGATGAGCAGTTTTTCAGGGATCTTGGCTTGAAAATACAAAAGAGCATTCTTGCCCTGAAATCTGTTTATCCAAACCCTTTTGGACGAATTTTTACAGTTCAGTTTTCATTACCTTACCAGACTCGAAAACTTTCTTTTATATTGTTTAATATTCGGGGTCAGGTTATCTGGAAAAAGGAGCTGCACAATTTTCGCCCCGGAGTCTCGCATCTTAGAATTGATGAAAAAGTTTCGGCAGGGGCTTATGTTCTGCAAATGAAAGCACTGGTTGAAGGTGCATCATCACCAAAGGTTTTTAACAGGGTGGTTATGTGTACAAAATAGATTCATGTTTTAAAAACCTTTTCTGTTCAAGACATGGAAAGTTTGCCGGTTTTACTTCGGCATTAATAAAAACATTGATTTTTACCATCATTTGCTGTTTTTACGAAACCTTGTGCCAGGATACAAAACCGGTAATTGGAGTTCTTGGTCTTGACAACAGCAGTGGCGGCATAAGTGACAATATGACAAGTGCCATATGTGATTCGATATCTTCATTAATTGAACAGTCTGATAACTATCTGGTATTAAAACGGGAGTTTATACCGCCTGTACTTGAAGCGCAGGGGTTTAATGTGTCAAATATTATCTGTTCACAGAAAGAGGGACTTGCTGCTGCAGGTACACTTCTTTCGGCTGACGAAATTATCGGGGGGAGTGTATCAAGAGAAAATGGAACTCTTTCCCTTAGTCTTCAGCGTATAAAAATCATAAACAGAACCCAACTTGCTTTTGAGCATATATCGTCATCAGTATCAAAAGATGCTTTTTTTTCCAACATTCTTCCACGTATAACCAGAGAACTCCTTAAAAATCCGGAACCGGTTGTAAGTAAAGTGGAACCAGACATAAATGCACAAATCACCGAAAAACCAAAACGAAGGTTTCCAATATGGACTGTTTTATCCGGCATTGCCATAGCTGGTGCTGCGACAGGTGCTTATTTTTATTATGAAAATAACGACACTGATGATTCTCCCGGTGTTCCTCTTGGTGAACTTCCTGTCAGAGAACGATAAGAAATATTCAAAACACAGAGAAAGAATAATTTTGGGGTGATAGAATAGGAATCCGGAAAATTTATAACGCAGAGAACGCAGAGAAAAAAATATGGAAAAGAAAAAAGAGAATGGATAAAAGTAAATACAAAATAAACACAGTGAAAGAATATTTTTGGGTGATAGAATAAGAAACCGGAAAAATTAAAACGCAGGAGACGCAAACATCCTCTGCATCCCCGCGTTTATTTTTCCTCTCTTCCAACATTCGAACTTTTAACAGATATTAATAACTTCTATTGCATCCTGAGGACAAATTTCTGATACTTTTTTACAATCACCTTCAAGGCCAACAGGGAGTTCCCAATATCTGATCGAAACTTTTCCTTTTCTGTCAAAATGAAATACTTCGGGACAAAAAGAGACGCAAACACCACACCGGTTACACTCTTCCTGCTTTATTACAATTTTCATTATTCCCTCGCGCCAATTGAAAATCTCAGCCCTTTATCTTATATCAGATATTTCTCATATAATGGCCATTAAAAAGTAATTTTGAACGAATAACCGTATGGTTTGCAATTTGTGAGCCAAACAAACTTTATAAAAAAAAAAAAGATTATCATGTTTTCCGGGCGAATTAAATTCATATAGAAGCATAGATATAGTTATTCATGTACGCAGAGCGCATAAGCCCCGACGTTTGAAGACAAAGTCGGGATTTGAATATTATAGCCTTATTTGTACCAACAACTCCGGGTAAACCGGCAATCCGTGTTCCTGGCGAATTGGGATAATGGATAATGGGGAGTAGATTTATTATTGATTTTTTATCTGATTATTTTCCGATTTTTCTTTAAACAGGAATTATTCACCGTTTTCTACACGCCCCCAAACCAAAAGTTACAGAACAGCAATAAACTACCGCGGGGGTCGTGTGCGCTCAGCGACCCAGATGATCTTAATTCTCAATTTCAAATAATATTATTTATACAGAGTGGTAGTAAAAATTAATTATTACGGGCTTTCGCGCCCAGACGACGAGGTACTTTTTCCAGGGCAAAAAAGTACCCTAAAATGCCCTTGGCGGCCATGTTTCGCTAATCACCTGCACATAAAAAATTGAAATAATATTTTTAGGGTCTAAAACAGTACGCAGCTTTTAAACTCTCCCGACGTGAAGTCGGGATCGAACAGTAAAAGCTGCTTTCCTTAGGTGCAGGTGCTGCTCAACATAACAGCCGCGGAGAGCCCGTATTTCTTAATCCACTGAAGTGGATATCGATTAAGAAAATTACAAATCCCAATAGGAATAAATTTTTCAGCACCACCTTAAAATCCAATTCCATAAACTTTGATTATATTCTTAATTGTTCAATTTACAATACTGGAAAGTTTGTAATTTCCATCTTATTGTTTCCGATTTTATCCGATTGTTTGAGATTTTATTGCTATTGTTTCTGATTGGTTTCCGATTTCTCTTTAATTCGGAATTATACACAGAATCCCACACGCCCATAACATCATTTATTGTTCTATTCCTGTTTCGGATTTCGGTTTTTTATTTTTTCTGCTTGTTTTCATGCTTTTCCTTTGATTTTGTTTCGTATTTCGAATTTAGGATTTCGAGTTTTCCTAATCGTTCTGTTTCGCATTTCGACTTTCTGATTTCGAATTTTTAATAATCGAGCTCTTCAATCTCGGTGTCATCATGACATGAAATATCTTTTTTGAGTATTAATTCCCGTTCCAGGTTAAAATAATCAATTAGTTCGTGATCATTTTCTTTCTCCAGCTCTTTATCACACAACTCCAAAGCCTCATCAAATTCCAGACTTCTTCGGAGTAAGTCAATTAAATAGATCTGCTGCTGAACACGATTTTCTGCAAATGACAATCCATTTTTAATCGCTTCTTTAAAGAAAGATACAGCTTTTTTTCTGCATAAAACAGCTCC
>DATGNN010000327.1:0-10591 GCA_035306725.1 Chitinispirillaceae bacterium
ACTGATCAACTGCAGCAGCCCGGTACATATCACAGGCAACCAGCAATGGGCGATGCCCCTGCTTTCTGAAATGAAGAGTCAGTTTAGCACTTGCAGTAGTTTTTCCAGAACCCTGTAATCCGGCAAGTACAATTACATTTAGCCGGTTATTATGAAATTTAACCTGACGAGTCGAACCGCCCATTAACCCGGTAAGCTCATCATGAACCAGTTTGACAAACTGCTGCCCTGGTGTAATACTCTGAAGAACCTGACTCCCTAAAGCCTTTTCCTGAACATGAGCACTGAACTTTTTTACGACTTTATAATTAACATCCGCTTCAAGCAATGCACGTTTTACATCCCGCAATGCTTCAGAGATATTCTCCTCCGTAAGCTTACCACGCCCACGAAGTTTCTTGAATATCGAATCAAATCTATTGGATAATTCTTCAAACATAATATTTTAATGCATTATATTTAACAGGGAAAATACAATAACCCCTATAAAATCTTCTAAAGATACGTTCTGGATAGTCGATAACACAAGATATTAACGCAGAAAGGACCTTATTTATTTATGGAACACTTACGATTTATGCAATCTGCCTACCAGGAAGCAATAAGAGCATTTGATGAAGGTGAAGTTCCGGTAGGCGCTGTAATTGTAAAAAACGGATCAATTATCGGCAAAGGTTATAACAGAATAGAAAAACTCTCCGACGCAACTGCACATGCAGAAATTATTGCAATCAGTGCTGCTTCTTCAAGAAACAATTCATGGAGACTCGATGACTGCACACTCTATGTTACTCTTGAACCATGCCTGATGTGCCTTGGTGCAATAATGCAGTCCAGAGTAAATTCTGTTGTATATGCTGCAACCGATAAGAAACTTGGTGCTATCGATTCACACTATTATCAGCAGCAAATAGAACACTCTTTTGGTTATTTCCCTGAAATCATTTCTGGAATCATGGCACCTGAATGCTCACATCTTTTATCGACATTTTTTCGTAAAATCAGAAATATTTGATACAGGCCAGACAAATTGTCAATTCTAAAGCTAAAGTTATAGATCCCAATGCCGATATATTAATAGAGATTTTTGCGCCAAAACAGTGAAAAGGAATGTTCATTGCGCTAATTTACTTAGATTAACACGGTATGCTGGTCTTTTAGGTTTCACAGGGAGGTGTTTATGCGTATTAATAAAAATATCTCTTCAATGATTACAAATAACACCCTGTTTAAAACAAACCGGAACCTGGATAAATCAATCGAAAAACTCTCTACAGGATTAAGAATTAAACAAAGCAGTGATGATGCTGCAGGATTATCAATTTCCGAAAATCTCCGTACCCAAATCAGGGGAACCGCTCAAGCCCGAAAAAATGCGATGGATGGTACCGCACTGCTGCAAATCGCCGAAGGCGCAGCAAATGAAATATCAGCAATCATTCAGCGCATGAGAGAACTGGCCCTCCAGGCATCCAGCGATACATTTACCTCAAATGAGCGAATATATGCCAATGATGAATTTTCAGAACTCAGAGATGAAATCGACAGAATCGCAGCATCTACAAACTATAACAAAGTTGAAATGATCTCAGGTACAGAAAAAAGATTCGGTATACCAAATGCAGTAAACAACAATATTCTGTGGATTGATGCAGGCCCTCAACCCGGAACCGACAGCATAACCATAACAATAGATACTCTTACAGTTGAATCACTGAGTACGGAACTTGTCACAACAACTCTTACAAATCAAAATGATGCTGTTAAATCGATATCGTATCTTGACTCAGCCATAAACAGCGTAAATTCCACACGAGCCAACATAGGTACCTATGTAAACCGTCTGGAACATGCGATCAACTATCTCATGTTGAGTGAATTAAATCAACAAAATGCCGAATCAATCATAAGAGATGTAGATTTTGCCGGAGAACACTCAAATTTTATCAAAAATCAGATTCTTACCGAATCTGGTACAGCAATGCTTGCACAAGCACACCTGATACCTGAAGGATTACTTTCTCTGTTTGAAACAGATTAGTATTAAACATGAGCCAACAACACTGACAAACAGAGTAAATGGCCTTAATTCTTGATTCCTGATTCTTAATTCTTTAATCGATACCGACCCCGAGTTCCGAGTTCCAACCCCATGAATCTGGATTATTGAGTTCGAAATACGAATCAGAGACTCATAGCAGAGCATCCTAATTCACAATTCCTAATTCACAATTCCATCAGTCAGGTTAAACCTTTACAGAAAGAACCGGACAACTGCAACGCCGTAAAACCCGCTCAGTTCTGCTGCCCATAATTTTCTGCATAATTGAATGCTTTCTACCAGTACCCATAATTATCATATCTGCATTGTGCCTTCTTGCAGATTCAATAATCCCGTTAACAACAGAATCGGATCTCACTTCTGTTTCCCACCGCAATCCCTTCATCTCCTCCTCATATATCAGCGGAAAAGTTCTTCCAGCGTGAAAACCTGTAATCCGTGGGGTTAATTCCGGAAAAAGCATTAAAAGCTTTCTTACCCATATCAAACAAGAGTTCAAAAAAGTGGAATTTTCAACAGGAATTAGTATGTTATTCAGAGAAACGTTTCCAGTTTCGGCATCAACAAAGGGTCGTACATTGTACGGTATTAAAAGTGTAGTCCAGTTAAAAAACTCTGCAAGGTAATCTGCCAGATCGCGACTTAAAACGGAGTCCGTTTCTCTACTCTTTGTCCCAATCACAAGAAGATCATGAGTGTAACGCCTGATCCGCTTTTCAATCTCTTGTCTTTTATTTCCAGTTTTTACAACTTTCTTGATTTTTACACCCAACCCCGCCACATCACTCCGGTGAGATGATTTAGTGAGAATCCCCCACCTTTCATACACCTCTCTTACTCCAATATGTTCAAGTGCTTCTCTATCTGTTCTCACATCAATGATTTCAAGCTCTCCCCTGGATTGATAAGTCAGTTTTAATGCATGTACCAAAGGAATCAAAGTGTTATTTTCTTCATGAATTGCAAGGATGATTCTTAGTGGAAGATTTCCATATTCCGACAGATTTAGCGGTTTAAAGTTTTCGTTCATATTAAAAATTTAATTATGTGTAAAAAATCTGAAAGATTTTTCTTTCATAAATCTCTTTGCAACGAATTTCATCAGCTATATTTATACCTAAAACGATAGAACCAATGACAGTAATCAGTATTGCAATTTTAAACAGAACATGAAAAAAAACCAAAACTATTCAGGTTGCGCACTTTTTTTCAAGTAAAACGAAAGGCTTAACATGAACCATTGGTCGATTGAATCTTTAAGTGAAAAAATGCACGATTTCTGCAATCTTTCACTTACCGGGCAACACGAATTACTTGAATACATGATCACTTATTTTCCTCCACAAAAATTCAAACAACAGCTTTCCATGCGCAGTAAAGCACTTCAAAACATGGAAAATGCAAAAAACACTCTCGAAGGAGCAACCCAGAGTTTTCCCTCCTTCATCGAGGCAAACTCAATAGATACAAACCCAGAATCCTTACACGGATTTGCATTTGTTCTTACAGCAGGCGGTGAAGGTGAACGGCTTCGATTAAGTCTGCAAAAAAATGGACTCGATCCTGCCAAACTGATTGATTTCACAAAAGCCACCTTTCCTTTACCAGGCTTTTTCAATGAATTTGGAACCCTTCAAATAAATCTTGCCATGATAAACCATTTCTGCAAATCGACGAATCACGATATACCGGTTGTTATTACTACAGGTCCACATAATTCAGTTACAGCCCGTGTAATACCAAAAATTCTAAAACAATACAACAATTTCGGTTTACGCCATGTCAGGGTTATCGAGCAGGATGAACGACTTCATTTTCTGAATGATGAAAAAATTGCTTACAAAATTGAAAATGAGAAGCCCCTCCCTGTAACACAACCTGATGAAACTGGCGGGCCACTAATGAAATTAAAGCAAACTTCAGACTCACAACCCAGATCAATACTGGACTGGTTCGAAGAGCTTGGTTGTGACAAAACTATTGTAGTACAGGCAACCGCTCTTTATCATCAGGAATTGCTCCCCAAAATGGCACAGGCACTGGGAAATCACGATTGTCTGGGAACCGGAATTCTCAGAAACGAGTTTTCTGACAAAGACCCCTTTGGAACATTTGTAACTATAAAAAAAGGATCTAGCGTATCAACACAGATACTGGAACAGGAGATACGAAACGAGAATACCCGTACCATAAAAGATCAATCAGGCAAATTTTTTCTACCTTTCAATACAGGCTTTTATGCTTTCAGAAATCAATTATTAAAAAACAATATGTTACCCGATTATGCGACACCTCCCAAGGAGGTCAATCCATCACTGCCGCGTTCACCAAAAATCGGATATGCAGCAACTGATCTTCTCCCAATTGCCGACAATCCTGTAATTTTAACAATAGACCAGTCTCATTTCAGAGTACTTAAAACCGCATCCGATCTTGATGCCCTCTCTGAATTCGGAAATACTTTTAAACTCGATTCTTTTTGCAGAGAAATTGAAATATGACCCGTAATTTGGGAGTTAACATTTCTGTTTTTGTCTTTTATGAAGTCCAATAATTCTTTGAATAAAAATCAAGACTCTCTTTATTCATTCGGGCATTCATTTAGAATAGAAGGTTTGGGTATGCTATTGAAGTATTTTTATAAGGCTGTAAATGAAGCCATCTGACTATCAATTTTTTGCAGATCAATTTCTGCTTTGTATGGATAGCTGTCTTCAAATGCCCTTTTCACCGCAACCCGATATAAAACAGTATCGTGGAAAAATACTATTTTTCAAAAAACATTTTATTAAAGTTTTCGGAGCAGTTCAATGAAAACAGTTTCAGTTCTTAATCACAAAGGTGGTGTAGGTAAAACAACATTCGCAGGCAGTACAGCCCAGGCTCTCACACTTACTGGATTTCGTGTTTTAGCTATAGATAACGATTCTCAGCATAACCTGTCATCCCTGCTTGGAGTTGGTGTAAAACGTCCTAATATTCGTGATATTTATACTGCATCACAACAGGAAGCCCCGGTACAGTTTCTCCAATCAATAAGGAAAACAGAATTACCGGATCTTCACTTGATTTCTTCATGCCGTGATCTTTGCGACTCCGATATCCAAAACATTGACCATCTTAAAAAAACAATGGATGCATGTAAGCTCGAAAGGTTTTACGATTATATCCTGATTGATAATGCTCCGGGAATCGACAAACTGCAGGTCTCATCAATACAGGCATCCGATGAGATCTTTGTGCCAACCGAACTTCGCCAGTTTGCGGTTGATGGCCTTGTAGAGATGGAACAGACTATCTCTTTACGATGTCCGCAAGGGGGCAAAATAACCAAAATAATTCCTAACTTTTATAGAAATACTATTCGCCAGAACACATTCAGGGATGCTCTTTATAAACTTTTTCCAGACCGGGTTACAGATACTGCCATACCGGTTGATCAGGTTTTTGATGAAATAGCAACTGATGGGAAAATTTTATTCCTGCACAGACTTTACTCAAAAGGAGCCGCCTATTATCTTAAAATCATTCATGAACTTTTCGATCTTGATGAAGAACAGATATGGGAACAGATGATCGAAAAACGGAAAAAACGGATTAGTGATGAAGCCAGGCAGAGATTTTTTGAACGTAAAAACAAAGCAGTTGATTTATGAACACACAAAAAGGTGAACCCGCATTTGATAATATCAATGAACTTTTATCGGATCAGATTATTAAACGCACTAAGGAAAACGTAGATTCCGGACAAAAGGAACAAACCACTCTTCCAGAAAAGGAAGATCAAAAACCGAAAAATACAATAGTCAAAAAAACTTTTGTCATTTTATCGCTGTTAATGGTTTTGATCCTGTTGTTAAAGAAAAATCAAAGATAGTCCGAAGCAGTTTTATTACAGAAACACACATTGAATGTGAATCATCCTGCGTTAATCTCGTTATCAGGAAATCTTCAATGAAAACAATTAAAAAAAGCAATCAACATATCTTTCATGCAGATAAAAAACGGCTGTGACATTTTTATCGGTTCCTTTGGTCTGCGCTTTAGAACATTTTTATCAGTTTAGATAATACCAGGCTCAAAAAAATGAACTCATATACAAAAGAATACTGGCAGATAGTTGGTGAAGAATCCGGTTTTTCCAGTATTGATCAACATTTTGCACATTTTATAGCAAGTATTGCTGATCGGGCTAAACACAGCTCATTTCTTGCAGCTGCCCTGGTCAATAATGCACTATCGAACGGTCATTCGTTTATCGACCTCCGGAATTATGCAAATAGACCATTGCCATTTTTCCAATCACTTTCACCTGTAAAAAAATATCCACCTCTGGAAACATGGCTTTCTGATCTGAAAAGCTCAGGTATAACAGGTGAACCTGGAACATATTTTCCGCTTATTCTCTGCGGTACCCGGCTTTATCTTTACAGGTACTGGAGATACGAACAGCAACTCGCAGAATCGATTCTAAGAATCATAAATCTGCCTTCTCCAGAAGTAGACAAGAACATCCTTAAAAACAATTTGAAAAAACTTTTCCCTGACACTGGTTTATCGGATACATGGCAACAAACAGCTGCAGCTACAGCAGTATTCAATCGTTTTACAGTTATATCCGGAGGTCCGGGAACCGGTAAGACCACAACCGTAACAAAAGTCATAGCCCTTTTATTAATGATGCAAAGCAGTTGTAAGAAAATGCGTATAGCTTTGGCAGCTCCAACCGGAAAGGCAGCAGCACGTCTCAGTGAGTCTGTGCGTTCCACGATCCCAAATCTTCCTGTATCTGCGCAAATAAGTGAATTAATACCTCGTGAAGCCTTTACGCTTCATCGTTTGCTTGGCACAATACCGGGCTCTCCTTTTTTTCGTTATAACAATACAAATAAACTTCCATATGATCTTGTGGTTGTTGATGAAGCGTCAATGATTGATCTGGCTCTTATGGCAAAACTCTTTTCAGCAATCCCTGATTCTTGCCGTCTGATATTTCTTGGCGACCGGGATCAGCTCTCTTCTGTTGAAGCAGGTGCTGCTTTCGGCGATATCTGTGATTGCGGTAATTGTCACAGCTTCTCAGAATCACAATGTAAAAAACTGGCTTCAGTTATTGATAATCCCGGGTTTTCTTCAGGAATAGAACCACCGATTGCAGATTGTATAATCAATCTTCAAAAAAGCTATCGTTTTCGCTCCGATTCGGGTATCGGAAAACTTGCTGCTGCTATCAATAAAGGAGATTCATCTGAAGCTGTCGGGATTTTAAAAGACAACCTGTATACCAACTGCGTCTGGAAAAAAATTGAAGATCAGACAGCCCTCAACAAATTCTTATACGAAAAAATTGATCTCTGGTTTAAACCATTTTCCAACATTTCAGATCCCGAATCAGCAATTCGTTCTCTGGAGAATTTCCGTATTCTCTGCGCTCTCAGGAAAGGTCCATTCGGAGTTGAATCAATCAATTCCCTGACCAGACTTTTACTATATAAATCCGGGCACATATCACTTCAATCAAACATTTACAGCGGACAACCGGTAATGATAACCGGCAATAACCATAAGCTTAACCTTTTTAATGGAGATACCGGTTTAATTATTCCCGATCCATCCGAAACCACTACACTTAAAGCTGTATTTAAAATGCCGGATGCAACATTTCGTTTTTTCCATACCCGCCGTCTACCATCATACGAAACTGCCTATTCTCTTACAGTTCACAAATCTCAAGGTTCAGAATTTGATCATGTTCTTCTTATACTCGGGAACTCGCAAAATGCCCTTCTCAATCGGGAACTTCTTTACACTGCAATTACCCGTGCACGAAAATCGGTTGAAATCTGGTGCAGCGAACCAGCTTTGTCAACAGCAATAAAAATGCGTATCAATCGTAAATCCGGATTAAGAGAAAAACTCTGGATGATGAATTAAAACTTTTGCGATTTGCAAAAACCGGATCAGATTTCTCTGCTAATTGCAATAAGGTGATTTTTATTTTATCCGGTTTGCAACCACAATACATTCAATATGGTCTGTCTGAGGAAACATGTCAACTCCGGTAACAGAAACAGGTTTGTAGTAATGTTTCAGATATTCCAGATCGCGAAAAAGAGTTTCCGGATTACAAGATACATAAATCAGTGTCTTTAGTCCCGATTTTTTTACTGTCTCCAGAACTCTTGTATCAAGCCCTTTTCGAGGCGGATCAACCACAGCGCACTCAAACCCGAGGTTGATGTATTGAGGCAGAAGCTTTGCAACATCACCTGCAACGAATGAAACATTTTTTACATTGTTTACTGATGCACTAATGCGTGCAGCTTTGATCGAGAATGGATTTTCCTCAATACCAAGCACTGTCTGTGCCTTCGAAGAGATCCACAGGGCAATACTTCCGATACCACTGTAAAGATCAAGCACTTTTGTTTTTTTGTCGATATTTTCAAGAACTTTATTGTAAAGACGAGGTGTCTGATACGGATTAACCTGAAAAAAGGTGGATAACTCTATTTTGAATTTTAAACCATCCAGTTTCTCTTTGAGAAAAGGTCTCCCCCACCACACGATCTGCTTTTCACCCATAACCACATTGGTTTGCCGCTTGTTTACATTTTGAACTATCCCCACAACAGGTTTGAACTCATCCTTTTTCTGACCTGTCATCTCAAGAAGCTTTTGGGCCAGATACCTGCTCCCCCGGGGTTTTTCACCATTTGTAACAAGTCCTAATAATACCTCACCGGTACCGGCACCTTTACGAAGCAGTACATGACGAAGGAACCCTGTCCCGGTCTTTTCATTATACACTGACAAACGGTTTTCAGTTGCCCACTCTCTTATTGTCCATGCGATTTTCGAAAGAGTCTTATCCTGAATAACACACTCGGTCTGATTTATTACTTTATGAGAATCGCAGCCATAACATCCAAGAACAATTCCACCACTCCTTTTGGAAAAACCAAAAGGAAGCTGTACTTTGTGCCGGTAAAAGAGAGATTGAGGGCTTTCAATTATTGGTGAGATCTCAAGATTCCAGTTGGAAAACAGGGATTTAAGAGTATTCTGTTTTACTGAAAGTTGATTTTTATACGTTCTGTTGAGTAATGAACAACCGCCGCACTGCGGAAAATGAAAACATTTAGCCATAAATACCTGAAACAACTTTGCATAATTATTATTTTAAATTGGCATTAAATATATAATACGGAGAGTATGCTGTAAAAAGTGAATGTCCATTGAATCTGGTGTTATAATTGGAACAAAGAATAATTAATCATTTTGTACCAGTATAATGCATAAGCTGTTCAACAAAAATTCATGATCTTGATAATGAATTTTATGGCTGCCCCTGATAATATTGATCTGGTTCTGTTTTCGGTATCGGCATCAAAATCCCTTTAATAGCAGATTATTGATCTGTTCGTAATAATTCGAAACAGAATTAAAGAAAAACCTGAAGATAAACGAAAAACAATCAGATCCATTTCGGATTCATTTTGAATGTCGGTGTATCTGATCAACAATACCTTGTTCTAAATGCTTGAAACGTACCTCACCGCCCGGGCGCGAAAGCCCGGCTAACTTAATATCCTTTTATTTCGTTTAATATATTTATTTACTGTAATAAAAATAATCTGATAACGCATAACCGGTTTAGAGATACGTTAAAGGGTTTACACTTTACTTTAGAAGGGTTTATACCCTACGTTAATGGGTTTAAACCTTTACGTTAAAATGGCTTTTAACTACGTTAGAAAGGTTTATACCCTACGTTAATGCGTTTAAACCTTACGTTAAAATGATTTTTGACTACGTTACAGGGTTTATACACTACGTTAGACTAATCGACTACTCACTGATGTACATAAATATCTATATCTTACAATCTAAATAATGTACTATTCAGATTTATGCACAGAATGGTTTCGCTTCCTTGCACTTAACTGGGGTCTGAACTCTTTTGCGTAGATGTCAAGTATCGTAAGAAGCAGTGACGCTATAATCGGACCAATAATAAACCCTGTTATACCAAAAACACTCAAACCACCAATAGTTGAAAAAAAGACAAGAAGCTCATGCATCCGCGCCCTGCTTCCGACAACAAGTGGGCGAATAAAATTATCAGCATTCAGTACAACTATGTAACTTGCAGCCAGTATTCCTATCCCCTGCCAGATATTTCCTGTTATTAACTGAATTATTGCTGCAGGAACAAGTACAAATGAAGGCCCTATAAGTGGTAATATTGACAAAACTGCCATTAAAAAGCCCCAGAACAACCATGCATCTATTCCGAAAATAAGAAGTGTCAATCCACCAAGAATACCATCAACAAGCCCTATAATAAATGTTCCTCTTATTGTTGCCTGTGAAATCAAAAGGAACCTGGAATATGCCATTTGCTGATATTCCGGTTTTAATGGCAACAGATATCCTGTTCTCTTAATGATACGTTCCCCATCAACAAAGAAGTAGAACAAAACAAACAGCATAATGAAAAGGTCAAAAATAAGCCCGAAAATGCCT
>DATGNN010000328.1:0-2085 GCA_035306725.1 Chitinispirillaceae bacterium
AAAGCTGAAACTTGAAATAAAAGATATGGAAGGCCCAGAAGAACTTGTTCATAACAAAAGTGGAACTTACATTGTAAAATTTAATCGAAAAGCATCTGATAACGAAAGAAACAAAGTTTCGTGGGTAGTAAGAATAAATGGTAAAGAAACAGACCGTTTTGAAAATGCTGGAGAAACACTGGAGTTTACACCTATTGGAAAATACGCAGGTGAAACGGTAACTGTACATCCGTTTTTACGGTCTCCTTCAGACAGCCTGTGTGTCGAAACTACTGTAGGTGAATGTCTGGTATTTGATGGGTCGAAACTTATCTGGCTGGATGAAAAGCACAACGAAAAAGGAACGTGGAAAGCAGTTACCGGAAAAGGCGATAACAGTGACCCCAAAAAAAAGGATGGTCCGATACCTGAAGGACGCTGGGTAGTTCTTCAGACAAAGCGGGAGGTGGCAGAAAAAGACAACTGGTGGGAAAACCTTATTAATCGTAAAACTTCAAGTGATTCAGCTAATGAGAGGATCGGGCTTATACCTTTTTCAACAACCGATACGCACAAAAGAGATGAAGTGTTTTATATTCATGGATCAAAAGAGGCAGATACTTTACCGGGTGTTAATCTTGGAGAAGGCATAGATGATTTCGTCGATTTTTTTGTGAACAGTGGAAAGAATCTGGTGCTGGTGGTAAGGTTTGCAAAAATTGAAAAGGTGCATGATGGAGTATTGTTGAAAAAAGGTGATAAAGGTGAAATCGTAGAAGAAATAAATATAAGGCTTTCTGGTTTCGGTGGAGGTCCGCCGTCAGATATTTTTGATGATTTAACTGAGAGAAAAATAAAGAATTTCCAGCGTGATTACATGAAAATGAAAGAACCAACAGGTGTATTGGATAAAGCTACTGTAGTTGCAATTGATGAATTTAGAAAACAAAAAATAATAACCTATGAAATTTTTGAACGTTTAAAATGCAAATGTGGTAATTGTAGCGGATTTGGTAAGCAAAGATATAAAAATGTTTATAATTCTACTGAAAAAAGTGAGAAATATAATAAATATGAATACCCGGGAATACATCGATCATTATTGTGGGCAGTTAGCGCACTATTTTTAAAACTTAATAAAAATAGTGAAACAGGAGCAAGATTTTTTGATTTTAGTTCAGGTTACAGGTGTCATGACCATAATATTACAAAAAATGGTGGGACAACTAACCACATGGGTAAAGCTGTTGATATTACTTTTTATTCTTTTTTTGATGATTCATGGACAAGACCTACTGATAAAGATGCCAGAAACAAAACAGTTGAAGCAGTAAGAAAAGCTTGCACAAAGGATAATTGGTTAAATGCTCAATACGGATGGAGAGAACCCAATAAATTTTCAATGGAAACCACTGAACAAGGAGCTGTAACATGGGTACATATTGATGTCAGGGAATTTGAACCCGTTTATTTGGCTAACAGATTTATGTGTTCTACTCATTCACAATATTTGGGTGAATCATTGGAATCTTTGTTTAAAAGGATATTGTTATGAAAAATATATTTATTTTGTTATGTTTGACTTTTTATTCATTATCAACCTGTGAAACAAACAATAATGATTATTCTGAACCTGTTGAGATTGGGAATGAATACACTATTGATACCAATCAGTCATTTACAGGTAAAATAAACTCTTTTAGTGGAGAAAACTCAATACATGTTCATCAATATTTAAGTGTAATAAATGAATTAAATGACACAATGAACTTTTCTGTTAACCCTTCAAAAACAGAAAATTATGACTTGAATAAGTTGAAACCTGGTAATACTATTAAAATCTTTTATTTGATTTATATAACAGAAATAAATAAAATTGAAGTCAGCCGAATTTATTTTGCAAAAAAACTGGAATATTTGGACGAAAAAATAAAAAACTAACGAATTCAAAATAGATTTACAACAATGTTATTTTTGATTAATTATCCAATTTTCTATTTCTTACTCCAAAAATGAAACTGCACTATAGATACCATACGCCCCCAGACAGAAGTTGGAGAGTTGCAATACCCTGCCGCGGGGGGCGTATCCGCTCGGCGAACATGA
>DATGNN010000329.1:0-16183 GCA_035306725.1 Chitinispirillaceae bacterium
CACCTTCAGCTCCACCTTTTGTTTCAAATCCGAAATATGCTCCAGTAATAGCCACAATAGCACCGAAAGCGGCAGTTTTAAACACCCCGAAAAATACATCCATCGGATTGAAAAAGAGTTTTAAGCCGCTTAAAAAATGAAACAATGTTATGTCAATCGTCAAAATTGTCATCACTGTAGCCCCGGCAATTGCCAGAAAATCAGCCCAGATTACAAGAACAGGAAGCATTATGATGCATGCAGCAGTTTTGGGAACTATCAGATACCTTATTGAATCAAGACTCAATACTTTCATTGCATCAAGCTGTTCACTGGTTTTCATGGAACCTACTTCAGCCGCAATCCCTGTTGCAACCCGTCCGGCAAATACTATTGATGTAACAACAGGCCCTAATTCAGTTACAATGCTTTTACAAACCAATACCCCCAGATACCGCATCGGAATAAAACCCTGCATCTGATACATTGATTGAATGACTACTTCAGATCCTAAAAAAATTGCAATTACAGATACTAACGGAAGAGTTTCCACACCCAAAGTATACATGTGGGACAGGGTCAGATCAGGGTTGTAAACGATAAGCCTTAAACGTGTAAATGTATGCCATGCGAGCAAGCTGTATTTGTAAACACTAAGAAGAAATGAACACCAGAGTGATCCTACGCCCCTTCCGAACCTTCCGATTCCAGCAACACCCTGAATTATAACATTCAAAATCCGGAACTCTCCTCAACCCGTTCGGCCAGATTCTCGAACCGGGCAAAATCTTTAACAAAAGCCAGATGAGCTGTACCAATAGGCCCGTTTCTCTGTTTACCTACAATTATTTCAGCTCTTCCTTTAACCTGGTCATCGTCTTTATTATACACTTCGTCACGATAAACGAACAGCACAACATCAGCATCCTGCTCTATCGCTCCGGATTCACGCAAATCAGAAAGCTGCGGCCTGTGATTACCTGTACGCTGTTCTACTGCCCTTGAAAGCTGTGATAAAGCAATAACCGGAACATCAAGCTCTTTTGCTACTCCTTTTAAAGCGCGCGATATCTGGGATATTTCCTGCTGACGACTTTCAACTTTACCAGAAGATCCCATAAGTTGAAGATAATCGATAACAACAAGATCCAGTCCGTGCTGTGCCTTTAATCGCCTTGCCTTTGCCCTTAATTCCAGTACCGAAATCGCAGGCGTATCATCAATATAAATTGGAGCTTCTGATAACGGACCTGCAGCAAAACTCAGTTTCGGAAGATCTCTTTTTGGAAGTGTTCCACTTCTGAGCTGATGCATGTTCACCCTTGCTTCAGAACATAACATACGCTGAACAAGTTGAGCTTTTGACATTTCAAGAGAAAATATAGCTGTTGAACAATTTCCGTTTACAGATGCATTCAAGGCCAGTGAAAGACAAAATGCCGTCTTTCCCATCGACGGACGTCCTGCAACTATAACCAGGTCACCCCTTTGCATACCAGTGGTCATCCCATCAAGCTCACTGAATCCGGTCATGATCCCCTTGAAACTGCCCTTGGCATACCCTTCAATATCTTCAAATGTTTTAGGAAGCAGCTGGTTAACAGATTCGAATTTGTTTGAAATTCTCGACTCAGATATACCAAAAATTAATGACTCAGCTTCATCCAGAATAAGCTGCGGTTCCACTTCTGCATCAAAACATTTTGTAGTAATTTCTCCGGAAACGGAGATCAACTGACGAAGAGTGGATTTTTCGATTAAAATTCTGGAATAGTATTCAATGTTGGCTGATGTCACTATACTCTGTGCGAGGTCGGCAAGATATGTTTCTTCACCAACCGACTGAAGCCACTCTTTTCTGCGCAAAATATCTGCAAGAGTTACAATGTCTATAGGAATGTTCTTCTCGAACATTTCTTTCATGCAGACAAAGATACGCTGATTGGCACTTGAATAAAAACAGCTTTCATCAAGCAGTTCCAATGCAATAACAGCGGCATGAGAGTCTATCAGCATCGACCCAAGTACAGTCCGCTCTACATCAAGAGCCTGTGGAGGAACCCTCTCAAAACCGGACGCAATCACTTTCTGATCACGTTGGTTCATATATTTATTTTGAATAGCCATAAATCCCTGAATCATTCAATAAAGTCTGAAATTTCTGTAAATCTTCCCAGGCTGGCCGCTTTAATGAAGCATTTCTGAGCAAAGCCGCAGGATGATAAATAACCATCACCGGAATACCTTTAAAATCATGTACCTTTGAACGCATCATTGCAATGCTGTCATTTATCCCAAGAACAGAATGTGCTGCAATACGCCCTAAAAGCAAAATAGCTTTAGGCTGTATTATTGCAATCTGACGTTCCAGAAGTGGAAAACAGGTGATTATCTCCTGAGCTTCAGGATTTCTATTTCCCGGCGGTCGACACTTCAGTACATTTGTTATAAACACATCTTTGTTTCTGTCCAGTTTGATTGCCTCCAGCATACTTGTCAGCAACTGGCCGGCTTTACCAACAAATGGCAGCCCCTGAATATCTTCATCCCTCCCCGGAGCTTCACCGATAATCATTATCCGGGCGTCTGCATTTCCTGCTCCAAATATAAACTTGTTTCTGGTTTGAGCTAGATGGCACTTGTCACATCCTGCGATATAAAGTTCTTTAAGCGCTAAACGCTTTTGCTCATAATTCAAATCGGTTGAAAGATGGACTTGTGGTTTTGAAGAGAGGTTCTTGCCAGAGATACCTGGCAACAATTTATCAATCGGTTTAAGAGCCGAAAGCCTGGAACTAATTGAAACCTGTTTTTCTTTTTGGACCGTAATCGATTCAGGTTTTTGAGGTTTTGGTAAACCTCTGCGGTATTGTTTTTTTTCCTGACATGATTGAGCAGAATTTTTTAGTGAAACCTGATAAAATGCTTTTAAAACACTTGCACTGCCGTTATTATCAAAAATGAAATCCGGCATGGAAAGTTGATACTGTTGGCGTAAATAATCGGAAACAAGTTTTCTATTAACCATGAAAAAAATCCGAAAGTTCAATAATCTTTTTAAATATAATCCCTGCAACTTCAGATTTGTTCATAACCGGAATTTTCTGATTAAAACCGTTTCTGGCCAGTATTGATATACGGGTTGTTGTGAGTCCGATAGATGAATCAAAGTTGTTATAGATCATCATATCGCATCCTTTCTTTTCCATTTTAGAACACGCACGATCTTCAGAATTGCTGTTTTCCAGGGCAAAGCCAACCAGGAACTGATTTTTTTTCTTTTTTCCAAGTTCTGCAAGAATATCGGGATTTGGTTTTAGTTCAAGTATAAAATTATTCTTTTCATTTTTTTGTATCTTTGTTTTTGAATAGTTTTCAACCTGAAAATCACTTACTGCTGCTGCCATTATGCATATATCAGCAGTGTTGAAATTTGAAATAAGGGCATCACGCATCTGTTCTGCGGTTTTGATTTTTATAATTTGAGCTCCTGAAGGCAGTTTTTCCTGCGCAGGGCCGGTAACAACAATTACTTTGGCACCTAAAGTTAAAGCCTCACGGGTAAGAGCTGCACCCATTTTTCCTGAAGACCGGTTAGTTATAACGCGAACCGGATCAATCGGCTCTTCAGTAGGTCCCGACGAGATCAGGACAGTTTTTCCTTTTAACATCCCGGTTTTCCGTTGAGAATTCACAACCCATTCAGAGATATCTTCAATTTCCGCCATTCTGCCTGGCCCGCTTGATCCACATGCCAGTTCCCCTTCTTCAACCGGGAATACAAAAACCCCTCTGTTTTTCAGCAATTCAATGTTAGACTGTGTAGCCCGATTACGCCACATAACAGAACTCATGGCTGGTATTACAACGGTTTTTGATTCAGGAACCGATAACGCGAGCGTGGTAAGCAGATTATCTGCAATTCCATGAGCGATTTTGGCGATTGTATTAGCTGTAGCCGGACAAATCAGAAGCAGATCAGCCCAGTCTGCAAGACGGATGTGGTCCATATCATAATTGAAATTATTATCTCTGTAAACTGGATTTGAAGACACCGTCCGTAAGGCATCTTCACCAACAAGCCCCCCTGCAGCAGATGTAACAACTGTTTTTACTTCAACATTCTGCTTTATTAACAAGCGAATTAACTGCGGTATTTTATAAGCAGCAATTCCGCCGGATATTCCAATAACTACCCTTAAAGGATCTGCCATTAACTTTCACTCTCACCCTCTTCATTTTCTACAACTTTACCTTCAAAAAGACGCTGAAGAGCGAGTGTTGTTGGTTTTTCTTTTGATTCCAGAATATTAAGCCGAATCTGATCATTAATAAAACGCGCTTCCTGTGAAGCCATAAGAACAGCTTTATACCTGTCGATTCCACGTTTTTCAAGTTCTTCAAGATCTAACTCAAGTAAATCGGCCATAATTCCTCCTTTTGAGAGCATCAAACATGTGAGCTCCCTTTTTCACTCAATATTTTGAATCTGTTCTCTTATTTTTTCGATATTTTCTTTAAGTTTCACAGACAAATGTGAGATTTCCATATCATTTGCCTTTGAACCGATTGTATTTGCTTCCCTGTTCATTTCCTGCAAAAGAAATCCCATTCTTTTTCCGACCGGTTCACTCTTTTTCAAATCATCATAAAACTTCGCGATGTGTGCCCTGAGCCTCGTACACTCTTCAGAAATATCTAGTTTGTCTGCAAAAAGAGCTATCTCCGTCTCCATCCTCAGAGGATCCGGTGGGTTTGCGATAAGTTTTTTAACCCGCTCCTCCAATGCTGATGCATACTCTTTAATACGCCCGGGTGCCCGTTTCTCTATCTGGTCTACAGTCAGACTTATCTGCTGATTTATTTTTTCCAGTTCATTAGCAATAAACTCTCCCTCAGTTTCACGAGACTGCTGAAAAGTTTCAATTGCCCCACTTAAAATCGGTTTCAGATGCTCCCACAGAACATCTTCATCATAATCAACAATTTCAGTTTTTATAAAATCACTGAAATGAAGCAGGTCGGATAACGTAACAGCACCATCCAGATCGTATGTCCCACTAATTTCTTTAAAAATTTGCATGTAATTATCAACAGAGGCTTTTTCCCAGGTAAGTCGAACTCCCTCTTCCTCACGATCACACGAGATAATCACTGATACTGTTCCCCTGGAAACAACAGATGAAAGCTCTTTTTTAATTCTCTGCTCCAGATTAGCCGCGAATTTAGGTTGTCTGACTCCAATTTCGAGAAAACGATTATTAACGCCCCGGATCTCGACTCTGTATGTGCCCGATGGAGTCAGGCTTTCAGCCAGTCCGAAACCTGTCATGCTTCGAATGGACATAATATTTAACTGGTTCCTTATGGTGAGGTAAAAACCTATAGAATATATATATAACCGGCTGATGAATTCAAACTTTTTATTTTTCGATTTTGTTGACCATTTATTGTATGAAGCTTACTATATTAGAAGATCAAAATAAGTAACAGGAAGTATGCAAACTAATTACAGGAAATATTCATGGAAAACATACCTGATAACCAGATCAATTTTTCTTTTCAAAAACGTTTTCTTTACCTGGAAATCATACTTCATATTATTATCGGATCTGTTTTCATTATTTCATGGTTTCCGGCAATCATTTCAATTATATCTTACAATGTAATCATTACATCTGCAATTCGTGCCGCCATATACCTCAATGCAACGGCAATTGCTTTCTTGATTCTTTTTTCGTTCTTTAAAAAAGAGATCTCAAAATATTCGATCATCGTCTGCACCGATAAACTTATTCTTAAAACACCTTACAAAATCAGTTCTGTAAGTTTTTATGATATTACCAGTATAAACATTGTAACCATACCGCTTATCAGAGGTTATTTAAAAATAACTGCAGAGAATAAGACATTGATTGTACCACTGCTTGTTGAACAACCCGAAAAACTGCTCAGATCTGTTCAGGATGGTATCAGTCACTGCGGTAAAACCGGTCTTCTCACAGATGATTCAATTAAAAAGATTAAAAAAAGGCTTTTGAATTTCGAAATTTCGTATTCCCGATCCGTTAATTCATTTTCAACATTATCCAGAAGCTGCCTTTATATGATTTTTATCAATGTTTTCATCGCAAAAGAAGTTTGGGGCACAGGATTAATACCCATACTGTTATGGGCGATTTCGGGCATGTTTTTTCCTCCAGTTGTGTACGCTTTCACAGAATGGAAAATTAACCTGTTTTCAAAAACAGCACCCCTGTTGGTCAGTTCTGAAGAATACATCTTATCCGGTTTTCTTCTTTTTCCTTTCTATCTTGTTTCAGGTATACTTTTCAGATCTTTTTTCCAATGGTAGATAAACGCACCTCCCTTTTTGATCATTTCAAAACATCTCCCCTTTTATGTGCACCAATGGCAGGACTCAGCCATAGTGCATTCCGAAGACTGGTTTCTGATTTTGGCAGCTGCAGTATACTCTATACGGAAATGCTTTCTACAAAAGCCCTTCTTAATGAAAATCTTTTTGCGTCACCTTTCACTAAAAGAAGAAAACAGGAAGGGCCTGTTATTTATCAACTAAAATTAAACGGCAATGAACCTGTTGAACCAATTATCAATAAACTGAAATCTGTTGATCCTTTTGGGATAGATATCAACCTTGGATGCCCGGCTCCACGAATAAGCCATTATGGTGGAGGATGTGCACTTTTTGATAATATCAACCTGCTTTCCAGTACACTTCAATCGGTACGCAGTAGCTGGGATGGTCTGCTTACAGTAAAATGCCGGCTCGGAAAGAATTCCCCCCAATGGCAACACCAGTTCCTGGAACGGCTTAAATTATTCGAAGATTGTGGTATAGACGCGATATGCGTTCACCCCAGATTTATTGATGAAAAGTTGAAACGATCTGCAAGATGGAATCTTTTTTCGTGGATAAGAGAGAAAACATCCTTGATTATCATAGGTAATGGCGATATCAGAGATTCATCAGCTCTTAAATATGTAAACTCCGGAGTATGTGACGCCTTGATGATTGGAAGAAGGGCTGTTGTAAAACCATGGATCTTCTCCCAAATGTGCGGAAATAAGCCGGAAATAGATTACGCCGAGGTCTGGAACCGTTTTTATAATTATACTTGTGAAGATTTCCCTCCCGAAAAAGCTATCGGAAGAATAAAAGAGTTCTCTGCATTATATGCTGAAAACTTCTTTTTTGGGCATGAATTTTTCAGAACGGTTCAGTCATCACCCAACCTCAAAGCAGTTTCTGGTCGGGCAAATGATTTTTTAAAATCAAATCCGCTTTTAAAAAACAATAACTAACAGGTACTACTTAGATTTCATTCGCACTCCAATAATCTTCAATAAATCTTATGCAAATAAATATTTCTTTCTATCCGGGGAAATACTTTTTATCACTTCAGATAATTTAATCGTAATCTCAATTATCTGAATTTTTATCCGATTAAACGAAAGGACCGCCTGATGCCCCCACCATTATCAAAATCTGGTCTCAGTGCAATTTTTCTTTTTTCACTCGTTTTCCCTTATGGTTCAGATTCTGTTTCTACTATTATGGATACCATGAAAGTGAAAAGTGAATCTACCATAAGAAATGAAACAGTCAACTTTGACCTTAAACAAAAACAGTTTGGATTAACTGACGATATTAATAAACTGATTTTTATGAAACCGGGTGTAGAGAGAATCCCCGAAGCAGGTTCTGCGTTTCTTATAAAGGGAAGCGGTCTGTATGAAACCCGATATAGAGTAATGGGTATCCCAATGCTCAACCCATCACACTTCAGTTTACATTCATACGCAGATAGAAGCGGGCTTATGATTTCAACCATGAAAAAAACAACTGTAATCACAAATGGAGCAGGTTTACTGACGCTTCGGGAGGTATGATACTGCTTGAACCTCAAATTTTACGATACAGCAATAATAAAAGAGCCTGGGAACTGATTGGATCAATGGGTTCAATCGATATGGAAGTATTACTTTCAGCTCCGACTGGAAAAAAATAATAACCTTTACCAAATTGGAGGCAGGGTTACTAACGGTCACTCGATACGACATAAGAATCATGCATGGGGAAATGGTAACACCCCAATGTCACCTTTTGTCTCGAGTGATTCAGCCCGACTAAACTATTCAGCTCCAAATATGTTTGGCGATGTATATATGATAACAAACCATGATTTAAAATCATTTAACCTTAAAACATTTACCTGGTATGCAATTGACTCATACGAAGAGTGCTGGCGGGAAGATCGAATTGTAAACTGGGGATTGTTTTCTGCAAAGCTAAATCCCAAAAAAGTTAACAGCCGCCTGAACGAGATAATATTAGGTGGATCGAGGCAACTGTTTTTCGAAGGGAAGAGATATGGTCTAACTACCCCTCTTAAGGAAATCAAAAGAGATAACATTACACTGTCGGGCAAATTGAACCGATGGGACATTGGAAAACTTGAACTGAATACAGATTTCTCGATTGAAGCCGTAAAATGGGATGGATTTTTATCTTTATACCACGATTCTTCAATCGCAGATTCAAATGCGATTAGGAGTGAACACCTCACTGCCAATACCAATAAAATATTAGAAACCGGTTCAAATGACATCACCGGTTCGGCACATATTTCTTTATCAAAAACGGCAACGAAAAAATCTTTTGGCTTGGACATTTTAACTGGAATTGCCGGTGCTGGATATAACACACATATCTTTGCAGATCCTTCATTGTGGTACACTTACAGTCAAAACAAAACTGCATTCAGGGCTAATATCGGATCAATGACTTTCCATCCCGATATCAGGGGTCTCCCTGAAAAAGATTATATAAACAAAAGATTAAATCTCTATTCTGCTAATAATGAATTCGAACTGTTTTTACTGAATAACAGACTAAATCTTTACGCCGAAACTTATATAAAATATTCTCCTCACTATCCAGGTTTTTCTGAAAAAGTTGGTTATATAGCATGGGATCCTGATTGCCAAAGCAAGCTACTGTCTTACGGCGTCTGCTTCTCTTGTGAACTGGATTTTGAACGTTTTGGGCTTTATACGTTTCAAAATTTCGGCAGATCAACACGATACTACAAAGACAAGACTGTTCCTTACGAATGGGAAATCCCATGGTCTAATAAAACAACTTTGCGCTACAATGTCGCATCAGGAAGACTTAACTTCTATTTTACCAGCATTTTCGCGGGTGGCGTTCCATATCGTGAAATTGTACTCAAAAATGATGGTAATCTTTCCTATGATAATATTTACAAAAGGGTCAAAATATATAAGAGACTGGATATGAAAATTGAAACCGTAAACAGCGTCGACCATAAATTTATAACCCGATTCGATGCTTATCTTGATATAATAAATGTTGCGAATGCCTTTGAGGGCCTTTTTAAGCCGTCAAAATGGGTATGGGAAAATGAACGAGAATATTACTGGGACGGGAATTTAAAAAAACACCCTGTTCAGGTTGAAAAAGCAACTGTCGCAATTGGTGTCAAACTGGGGTTTAAAACGTTTTGATCCAGTTTTCTGTATCAGAAAATTTGTTCCACATATTTTCTGGTTTTTTTTAACTGAACGGGAATAAATATTTTTTATTTATTGTACGCTATCCTTTCCTTTATTATATTAGAAATCCTACCAATTGCAAGGCCCTCTTGCAACATTTCGGGTGAAGCGGAAGCGCCGGGTTTAAATACCCGGCGATTCTTTTATAAACCTTTTTATAATGTATAACAATTCAAACACGGGTTGTTTCTGTACACAGACCGTATACGAAAATATCGGATAATTACACTTTCATTGTAATAATTAATTGTAATTTTTCGTATAATTACTTTGTAGTACGATTAATTTTTTACACCAGGTCTCTTTACCCCAAAACCTCAGTAGTTGATGATTACAGGAACAGACAGGTGTAGATAAAAAGCATTACAGTTAATATGATGATAACTGATAATTTTACCCGATATTTTTGAGTGCTTTAAATTAAACCGATCTGTCTATTAATTCAACTTACTGAGGTTTTATTTTCACAGGGGATGTTAAACCTGGCCTCAAGGAGATACTGCTATTTTAGTTTTACTGCTAATCTTCTTTTTTAATACTGATCAGAGAATTTGATAAAAGCTGATTCATATAACATAACCTGACCCAGCTCTCAGATCGCTGAGCCTTGTCTATCCTAAATTCATCAAGGATTCCAGCAAAATAAAGTGGGCCTCCTCCCAAAATATTCGAAGAATCGTAATAACTGCGGCCAATTTCGTCATCACCCTTTCCCCAAACCGGGCGATAATCGGGAGATGAACTTTCCAAACTTCCATTTATATACAGGAAATTACCATCTTCACCCCAGGTCCAGGCAACATGATACCATGTGTTTTCAATAAAAGAAGATGTGTTGCTTGCTAAATAGTATCCATCTGTCGTATCTTCCAATTTTGAAATCAATTTCCCTGGTGAACCTGAACCCGAATAGAAATCCGATCCTTGTAAACTCAGAGTAAAATCCTGTTCATCCATTTCATATTTACCCCATATACCCTGGGTTACTCCTGAATACGAATTAACTGTAAAGCCCGGACACATCCAGCATGAAATCGCCCCTTCCGGACGGTCGGGAAGTTCTCCCAAATTTATGTATCCAGTCCCGTTAAACATCCGTGCGCGTCCAATAATTCCGTTGGACATATCCATTGTGCCTTTATCTGTGCCATCATATTTATTCACAGTCGCATCCGAAACGTCACCACCAAAATGATAACAGCCTAAAAACCCATCAGCGGTATCAAATACCTGAGAGGTTCTGCTTAGAAGCTGTGCATTGGAATTCCCCCACAACATAATAAAAGACTGATCCATACTGTTACCAAATACCGTATCAACCCTCACCCATATATATGCGACTTCCTGAAGACTGTCCCATAACTCAATATGGAAAGGCAAGGGAGTACTATCATTTTTATAAAAAGCACAGTCAAATCCATCCTTGTGAGCTTCATTGAAATTAAAATTTGAATCTGATAATTTTACAAGTACAGGAAACCCGTATACATTATCAATTACATCTGCTCCGCTCTCAGTGGTATTGAGAATAATTTGAGCCCTGTATTTCCATCCTGCAAAAGATATCGGCAAAGTATCTTCTGAAAATACAGTAATATTATTAATTTCAACAGGTTTCCAATGATCATCTTCAGATGCTGTAATTCTCAGATTAAATGTGCCCGGAGGAAGATCTCCTATGAAAAATTTACCATCGGGTAGTATTTCCACACATCTTTTAAGACCATAAATAAGGAGATATCTTTTAAAAGTAGTATCTTCAACAATCCCGATATTTCCTTCAAATGCACCGTAGGATTTCAAGGTATCATTAATAACGATTACAGAATCCTGTTCAACAGGAATAGAAATTTTAAACAGAACTGCAGAATTCCCATTATTCACCTCAATACTGTAATCCCCGCTTTTGAGTGAATCTACTCTGAAACAACCGGAATCATCTGTTTCCATAATCAGTATGTTTTCAGAACTGCCAATACCAGTTACTGAACCATCATTATAGAAAAGATGTTGAGCGGGCAAAATTGTTACTTCAGCTCCTGAAGCAGGCGTTCCTTCAAGTGTATAGATTTCAGCCGAAATTTTAGCGTTTCCTGTATCTGTTGTACCACTTATTAAAGATGTGCATGAAAAACACTGCAACATAATGCAGGAAACTACCAGCAAGAAAATCGATTTCATATTTCTCCTGCATTACCTTTATCGATTTTGTTAACTTCTTCACTAACAGGGAAAAGTGAAATATTTAACTGATATACACGATTACATGCATCATCATGGCTTACAATAAATTTTACCCGATCTTTAAAAGCTGTTATTTCAGAAGTAATCATTTTATAAGCCTCTGAAGATATGCTCATAGTAACTCCCGATATGTTTCTCTGATTTTTATCAATGGTGTCAAGTGCAAATCTGGAATGTTCAATCATTTTATGAGTAAATGAACGTATGGCAAGAGATGTCACCGAATCATCAGCAATCACAGCTTCTGGTGTCTGGCGAAATCCGCCATTATCCTTTTGTTCAATAAGCTTAAGCCGTAAAAGCAGATCTACAGCATTCTTCGCATCCACCATTCTGATCTTTGGCTTAAGAACTGAAGCCATCAGGCGATAATCACCTTTGAAATCATACAAACAGATTAATTCCCGTATCACCGGCGTATACCAGTTGGAAAAATAATCAAATTTGTCCGTATTAAGTACGGCTTCCTTAACCCCGCCACTTATTGATCTCAGAACTGTATAATGAACTTGTTTCTCCCCCGAAGTTTTTGCCTGGTTAAAAAGAACCAGATTATGAAAATAAAGTTTTTCTTTATCTGAAAGCCCCAATGCTTTGCAAAACCGTTCTGCCATCTGCCTGGTTAAGTTTCGTTTACCATCAATCACATTCTTTAGAAATGAAGGTGAATTGATTCCGATTTTCCGGGCAAAATAACGATAAGAGAAATATTGAGATGTTTCTTTCTTGAACTGGTAATAATCGGCAAGATACTTGCGGAAATCTATAAATTCGAATATTGATAACATACTCCTAAATATAACATAAACTGGATCATACCATCTCTAAAAATAATTATAAAACCTCTGTTTCGTATACAGCTTGTGTACAAAATATGTAATAATTCGGCAATCAAGAATTTGCAGGTTTAAATCTGTCTGTCCAAAACAATCACTCTTTGTGCCCTGCAACTGCAGCATTAATCTCTCCGGCACGTGAAAGTGCAATTTTTGCTAATATTGGCCCGATTATTTCGAAAATAACCGATGTAGCAGTTATTATAGTAATAGCCATGAATCCCAGACGATCACCAGTAGTTATTCCGGTTTCAGGGCTGATTACTCTTCCAAGCCCTGCAAATTCTCTTCTTACAACAAGAGCCAGCCCAATTGCAACTCCAGCTTGTGATATAACTCCTATTCCCAGATACTTTTTTATCTTTTCATCAGCCCCCCCCACAACAGCACCCAGTCTAGAACCAATTATCAGCCCCGCAGAGCGTGAAATAACATAAACAATTCCAATAATTCCCAAAGACGGCAATGCTTCCAGATGAAGATTACTTCCTGCGAGAACAAAAAACAGGATAAAAAAAAGCGGCATTACAGACGACAACTGATCACCTATGTTTTTGACAAATCCACGAGGTTGAGTATTTACGATTAATATACCCATAACCAGATTTGTCAAAATATATGAGATGTTCATTGCAATGCTTACACCTGCCAGAATAAAAACAAAACCGATTATCAAAATGAGTATGTCTTTGGGGTTGTGGAGTTTTCGTCCGAGAACACAGAACAGAAATCCTACCGCCGACCCAATAATAAAGCTTAATACAATCTCCCCAAGAGGAATCAGCATCATCGATAAAAGGCTTTCACCTGCCACACCGGTCTGACCATATAACATGCTGCGAACAATTACTACAACAAAACCAAAGATAATTATCCCGATACCATCATCAAACCCTACAACTGCGAATATTGCTTTTGTCAAAGATCCACGAGCACGGTATTCCTGAATTATTGCGACAACACCGGCGGGAGCACTTGATGGAGCAAGGGCACCCAGAATTAATGCCGTTATCATATCGCGTGTTAACAGATAGATCGCCAGCGTTACAAGAAGAAAAGCTCCAAAAGACTCTGCTAGAATGATATAAACTATTCCGCCGCCCTGTTTTTTTAATGATGATAAATCAAGTTCAAGTCCTATTGTAACAGCTACAAAACCAAGAGCAATATCAGTCAGAAACGAAAATTTTTCCCGTACAGAAACATCAATAACAGACAATAAAGACGGCCCAAGCAGGATACCAGCCACCATGAATCCTATTATTGAAGGTAATCGAACCCATTTCATCATCTTGCCAATATAAAATCCGCTAATTGCCATTAAACCGGTAATAAATAAACCAGGTAATTCAACCCCAGAAATCACATCAACTCTCTTTTTTAATAGTTCAATTCACCATTCCAGTAACTAATTTCCTGAGTAATAATAATAAGCCCTTTAATTCTTTCGATGTTCCCGGTTATCATTGTAATCTGCCTGTACAGTTCGTTTACAAGCGATTTTCTGATCGAAGTAATTATTACTCTATGAAAACCTCTGGCTTTTTCTGTAAAAAATCCGGAAAAAAGCGGCATTGTCTGAAGATAATATGAAGCGTCATTGGCTTCTATCACAGAAATTGACGAACTGCCGATTTCGGATAATACCTGAAGAATATCACTGAACCAGTCCTCATTTTGTATAAATATATGTATCAACGATTGCTTCTCTTTACCAGGAGCCAGAACACTCACTGAAGCATATCTCAGTAAACTGTCAAGCGCTGAAGTTGCAGTTTTTGCATTGACGATTTCCTGCACGACCGTTTCTGTTTGCAATATTCTCGAGATTGCAGCCAACAATTGAATGTGTTCATTACGTTTTTCTGACGGACCGATAATGAATATGAACAGCTTCGTATCACGCCCATCAAGAGCATTAAAATCAACCCCGTCCGGATAAATTAAAAAACCAACTACAAAATCGGAAATTCCCGGTAAACTGCAGTGCGGAATTGCAATATGCCCACCAAATCCGGTTGATCCAGCATTTTCACGATATTTGAGAGCATCATAAATCTTTTTTTCAGGAACATTCTGAAGCACTGATGATTTTATGGCTATTGAAGCTATTTCATGAAGTAAACTATCCTTGTCTGTTTTTCCTGTTCGAATCTGGATACATTTTTCGCAAATAATATCCAAAAGGTTCATATTTAACCTCTTAATATTTTTTTAAATGAGTTCAGATTTAAGGTCAGGATAATCAGATGAAGCAAAAAAAGGGCCTGAATCAAACCCCTTAAATAAAACTTGATTTATTCAAACTTTAAAGACAGAAACACCAGAATCGTGTTCAGTCTCCTTTAATAAATTGTGTGTAAATATAACCTGCAGTCTGATACAATTTACCTGTCTGAACAAACATTAATTAATGACAAACAACACATTCAGATTATTCAGACCGGTTAATTGATTTCTTCCTGATTTCTTTTCTGCAAATAATAAATGATTCCATTCTGCAGTCTTGTCTCAATGATACCCATATTAATCAATTCTTCAAGAATTTTAATCACTTCGATTTTATGTGCTAAAAGAGCTTCAACAATATCCTTTTCTGTACAGGGTCTTCTTTCCAACAAAGATACAATTCTATGTTCCAGACCACCTGTTTGTGATTTTTCAAGATCCGGTTTTGCTGAATATTCAGTAATAATTTCTGCCTTATCACCGAATATGCTCTTTAAATCACTTAATTTCTTTTCATTCACCGCAACCGCACTCTCATCAGAAGCCGGTCGTGTAACAGTGTTGACCTGAACCTTGAGAGGTTCAATCTGATCAATTATAGTTTTTATTGATTTAATTTTATCAATTTCTGAATTAATTCCTTCAATTAGAAAAATTTCCAGCCATAGCTCATTATCAAAATTATTAGAAAACTTGATAATTCCTTCAATTACATTATCGAATTTTATTGATTGATGAGGTCGATGTATAATTTCAAAAGTTCTTTCACAATCAGCAGCGAGTGTCGGCATTACCACATCTGCATTTGCAAAATTATCTGCAATTTCATCTCTAAACAATAAAGATCCGTTTGTCAGCACTGCAACAGGCATATTGAACTCTTTTTTTAAAGTATCAATCAGCTTTGGCGCGCCAGAATGCAATAAAGGTTCTCCTGAACCTGAAAGCGTTAAATAATCTATTTCCGGAATATTCTTTACAGCCTTTTCGACATTAGCCACGATCTCACTAACAGGACAAAATTCAGTACATTTATCAGTTTTATTCGTAGTTTTTCCAAGCTGGCAATAAATACAATCGTAAGTACAAGTCTTGAATGGTATTATGTCAATTCCTAATGACCTTCCCAGACGCCTTGACGGTACCGGACCAAATATCTTTGAAGTAAATTCACTCATTTTTTATTCCTTTTTAAATTCCCCTGTTTTAATCCATCCAGTTTCCGGCAGTGAATGAAAACAGACTGGTTTCGGATTTAACCATTTCCCTTCATTATCAATCTCCCATTTAGTATA
>DATGNN010000330.1:0-7129 GCA_035306725.1 Chitinispirillaceae bacterium
TTGTAACGGATAAAAGTAAGGATTTATAAATGAGGGACAGAGAACTGATTTATCTGGATAATAATGCTACTACAAAGATAGCACCTGAAGTTCTTGAAGAGATGCTGCCGTTTTTTAAAGATTTATATGGTAATCCATCCAGTATTTATCGTTTTGGAGGACAGGTACATAAATATATTGAAGAAGCAAGAGAAAAAGTGGCATCGCTTATTGGTGCTTCTGCAGATGAAATAGTTTTTACCAGTTGTGGCTCCGAAAGCGATAACCTCGCACTAAAAGGTTTTTGTAATTATTTCGGCGATAAATCTCAGATAATTACTTCAGAAGTGGAACATCCGGCAGTCAGGAATACGGCACGCTACCTTAAGGAAAAAGGACATGCGCTCGTTGAATGCAAAGTTGACAATGAGGGTATGTTTAAAGCAGACATTCTTGATGAATGTCAAATAGATGAATTTACAATAGTGAGTTTCATGTGGGCTAATAACGAAACCGGCGTTATATTTCCAATAGACGAGCTGGCTGCAAAAGTCAAAGCAAGAGGCGGTTTTTTTCATACCGATGCAGTTCAGGCAGTGGGAAAAATCGATATAGATGTAAAAAAGATTCCTGTTGATATGCTCGCCCTTTCAGGTCATAAACTCCATGCTCCAAAAGGTGTTGGTGCTATCTATATCCGTAAAGGGGTGAAAGTAGATCCGGTTATTCATGGTGGACATCAGGAAAACGGGATCAGAGCCGGTACCGAGAATGTACCTTTAATTGTTGGCTTGGGTAAAGCCTGTGAACTGGCTTCAAGGCATATAAAGGAAGAGAATGTAAGGGTTCGTGCTTTACGGGATCGTCTGGAAAACAGCCTGTTAACCTCTTGCAAAGGTGCTAAGCTGAATGGTAATAAAGTTCACCGTTTACCTAATACTACCAATATCAGTTTTGAAGCGATTGAGGGGGAATCTATTCTATTGCACCTGGATGAAAATGGAATTGCAGCTTCATCAGGTTCCGCATGCACAACCGGTTCTCTGGAGCCGTCACATGTTTTGACTTCAATGGGAGTACCTTATACCTTCGCACACAGTTCAACCCGCTTTTCACTTAGCAGATATACAACCGATAAAGAGATCGATTCTGTCATAGCTGCTATGCCGCAAATTGTTGAAAAACTCAGAAACTTATCACCTTTTATTGAAAATGCAGAGTAGATGGATTCTTTTACAAACAATATTGATATATTAAAAAAAAAGAAAAATGCAGTAATACTGGCACACACATACCAACCTGGTGAAGTACAGGATGTAGCAGATTATGTCGGAGATTCATACGGTTTGAGTGTGGAGGCTTCCCGTACAGAAGCGGATGTAATAGTTTTTGCCGGAGTTCGTTTTATGGCTGAAACTGCAGCAATTTTAAGCCCGCAAAAAACTGTAATATTGCCGCAACCGGATGCATCCTGTCCTATGGCAGATATGATTACACAGGAAGAACTTGTAGAGATTAAAACCAGGTACCCTTCATACAAGGTTATGTGTTATGTAAATTCCACAGCTGAAATCAAGGCGTTGTCGGATATCTGTTGTACAAGTTCAAATGCTTTAACAATTGCACAAAAATTGCCCTCCGGTACGGGCATAATTTTCGTACCGGATAAACATCTTGGTTCATATGTTCAGGAAAAAACCGGTCTTTCAATGGTATTGTGGGATGGTTTTTGCCCGACACATCTGCGAATAAATCCTTCCATGATTGAAAAAGCAAAAAAACTGCATCCTGAAGCTGTTGTGTTGATACATCCTGAAGCTGCGTACGAGTGCAGAGCTTTATCGGATCAGATCCTTTCTACAGGTGGGATGTGTGATTATGTAAAGCAGGATCGTAATAATAACGAATACATAATCGCTACAGAAACAGGAATAATTCATACTCTGAAAAAACAGAATCCGGAAAAAACCTTTTTCCCTGTATCAGATGAGGTAATCTGTCCTAATATGAAAAAGGGATCTATAGAGTCGATTAAAAATGCCCTTGAAGGAAATGGTGGTGAATTAGTCAAAGTTGATGCAGCAATAGCATCAAAAGCTCTGGCTTCACTGAAAAAAATGCTGGAAATGAGTTAACGACTGTTTTATTTCCAATCTGATAAGCATCGCAATATAGTGCATAGCATAGGAACCGCCGGTTAATTGACACAGTTAGTTTGAAGCAGGTGTCACATATGCACACCAGGATAACATTCGACAAATCACGTCTTTTGGTACCCACCATAAATCTTCAGGGCGTTTTATAGAATGAAATTGTGAACAGATCGTTACCCGCAGGAGTACACTCTTTCTGTATTGATAAAAGGAAATACGCAGGGAAAGCAGTAATTATGGAAGTGATGATTGATGGAGTTTCGAAAAACGTAAAAATGATTACACTCGTTAAATGATTTCAGCAGAACGGATATGATTAACCTAAATTTGAAATTCAATCAAAAACAGCTCCCTCTATTTGATTTAAGAGGGAGCTGTTTTTTTTATTAGCTGGAAATTGCAGTAGTTTGAGTAGCTTTTAGTTGTTTATTTATTTCGCTTAAAACAAGTTTTAGAGTACATTTTTCAATCAAATGTTTGCCTACCCGGACAGTTGGTCCGCTGCTGCAGTGTTCAAAACAGAAAGAACCACGTACTTCTACTTGTTCCGCGAGGCTTTTATCAACTATGTTTGTAATGATTTCATGAAGTAAATCCTGAGCACCTTTAAGATAACAACCAGTACCAAGGCATACATCAACATGCAGTTTCCCGTTTTTGTTGTCTTCAGAAAATGACAATCCGTTATCCGACATACGTTTACGGTTATTGTATTCAGTATGAAGGAGTTCGTGAGTAATTTTGTGATCAGTAAGGACCTTTTCATACAACTCGGCGATATAAGGATTGTCCTGAGATTTATGGATCTGAAGATTTTTATCAATATTGTATAAGCTTTGTGTCCTCGATTCATTGATGGTATCAACGAAGGAACATGGTTGTCCTGCTCCGCCAATACAACCACCAGGACAGGCCATTACCTCTATAAGGTCATAATCACATTTTCCGTTTTTAACCATATCAGCTATTTTACGGGCATTTGCCAGGCTATGTACAACTGCAAGTTTGACAGTGGTGTTATTTATTGTAAAACTGGCTTCCTTTATGCCTTCACAACCTCTGACATCTAAAAAGTCCACTTTTTCAATTTTTTTACCACTGAGTTTTTCAACTGCAAGTCTCAACACTGCTTCACTGACTCCTCCCGATGCACCAAATATTACGCCTGCTCCGGTTTTGAATCCTAAAGGCAGATCGAAAGATTCAGTTTCAAGGTCAATAAAATTCAGCCCTGCTTCTTTTATCATTTTACCCAGTTCCTGTGTAGATAAAACATAATCGACATCAGGGTATCCGTCAATATTGAATTCCGGACGGAGTGCTTCAAATTTCTTTGCCGTACATGGCATGATTGATACCACAACAAGATTTTCCCTGTTGATATCAAGTAAATCAGGAAGCATTTTTTTGGCAACTGCACCAAACATCTGTTGCGGCGAACGGCAGGTCGAAAGATTCGAAAGAAGTTCGGGATAATACTGTTCCGCAAATTTTACCCATGCCGGGCAGCATGAAGTAAACTGTGGAAGGTTTTTACCATTTAATTTACGTTCCAGAAACTCATGTGCTTCTTCAACTACTGTAAGATCTGCGGTAAAAGATGTATCATAAACTTTGTCGAATCCAAGCCGTTTTAGTGCTGTGATGGTTTTTCCTGTAACGACTTCACCTGCTTTCATTCCGAACATTTCACCGAGTGCCACACGTACAGCGGGTGCTATCTGAACGACAACTGTTTTTTCGGTATTATGAAGTTCGTTCCAGACATTTTCAACCTGCGATGCAACAGTAAGGGCTCCGGTAGGGCATACCCTTGCACATTGACCGCAGTTAACACATTCCACTTCCGAAAGATCTTTACCAAAAGCCGGCAGAACCATTACATCGGACCCCCTGTAGGCAAAATCAATCGCGCCTATACCCTGGACTTCATGACACATACGGACACAATCACCACAGAGCACACATTTATTGGGATCGCGAATAATTGATGGCGAAGAACGGTCTATCGGTTTTGGTTTATGAGTAGGTTTAAACCGCACATTATCCACACCAAGTCTGGATGCAAGTTCCTGAAGTTTGCAGCTGGAGTTTTTGTCGCATGTCAGACAATTCTGTTCATGATTTGCAAGAAGCAGCTCAAGCGTAATTCTGCGCATTTCCCTGATTTCCGGAGTGTTTGTATGCACTTTCATGCCGGGTTCAGCAGGTGTACTGCACGATCCGACAATACCCCTGCCTTCGATATCTACAATACAAAGACGGCAGGCACCATAAACGCTCAGTTCTGAATGATAACAGAATGTAGGTATGTCGATTCCGGTTTTTCTTATTACCTCGAGGAGATTTCTTTCTCCATTGATCCGGTATTCTCTTCCATCAATAAATAATGTTTTTTTGTCTTCCATAATTATCCCCTGACTACCGCGTTGAATTTGCAGTTGTCTATACATGCTCCGCATTTAATACATTTTTCTTGATTAATTGTAAATGGTTGTCTTGGTTTTCCTTCAATAGCATCGACCGGACATTTTCTTGCACATAAACCACAACCTTTACATAATTCGTAAATAATTGTAAAGCCAGACAAAGCTGTACACTGTTTTACAGGACAGCGTTTTTTAAATACATGGGTTTCATATTCATCACGAAAATTGTTATACATCGAAAGGACCGGGTTTGGGGCCGATTTACCGAGACCACAAAGAGATCCTTTTTGAACCGTTTTTGCCAGCCTGATCATTGTATCCAGAGTCTGTTTATCTGCATTCCCTTCCATAATGTCATCAAGAAGCGATAACAGCTGCTTGGTTCCTTCACGGCACAGTACACATTTGCCGCAGGATTCATTTTGAGTAAACTGCATGAAAAATCGGGCCATACTGACCATACATGTATTTTTATTCATGACAACCAGGCCACCTGAGCCGACCATTGCACCAACACCTTTAAGAGAGTCGAAATCCAGTGGAAGGTCCAGGTGCTTTTCGGTCAGGCAACCACCTGAAGGTCCACCAATCTGGACTGCTTTAAAACCATCCGGCCATACTTCTCCATTGTCATCAGTGACACCACCACCGATATTAAAAACTATTTCTCTGAGTGTGGTGCCAAACGGAACTTCAATAAGTCCGGTGTTTGCGACATGGCCTGTGAGAGCGAATGTCTTGGTACCTGGAGATTTGGCAGTTCCAATTTTCCGAAATTCATCTGCTCCATTCCTGATTATTATCGGGACACTTGCAAGTGTTTCGATATTATTAATAATGGTAGGTTTTCCCCATAATCCACTCTGGGCAGGAAATGGCGGCTTTGGTTTGGGCATACCCCTGTTTCCTTCAATTGATGCCATAAGAGCAGTTTCTTCACCGCACACAAATGCACCGGCACCTTCCATTACGTGAAGATTAAAAGAGCGTTCGGTTCCAAAAGGTTTATCCCCCAGTATTCCAAGAGTTCTGGCATCTTCAACTGCCTTTGTCAATCGTTTTACAGCAAGTGGATATTCAGCCCGTACATAGATGTATCCTATGTTGGCTCCTGTTGCGTATGCTGCGATAAGCATACCTTCTATAATACTGTGTGGATTACCTTCCATGACACTGCGGTCCATAAAAGCCCCGGGATCGCCTTCATCGCCATTACAGATAAGAAATTTGTCTTTGTCCGGCTGAATTCTTGCCAGGTCCCATTTCCTACCTGTTAAGAAACCGCCTCCTCCCCGGCCGCGCAAGCCCGACTCGGATACCTGTTTACATATCAGTTCCTGAGACATTTCCTTATAAGCTTTTTGGGCTGCACTGTATCCATCATGATAGATATATTCATGGATATCCTCCGGATCGATTATCCCGCAAAGCGAAAGAACTGTACGGGTTTGTTTCATATAAAAGGGGATCTCTAAAGTGCTTTTACAGGATGTTTTCGAAGATGGATTTCTGTAAAGCAGTCTATCGATTATTTCACCTTTCTGAAGGGTTAAAGTGACGATATCTTCAACATCAGAAGGCTTTACCCTTGTATAAAGTATGTTCTGAGGTAAAATAGTGACAAGAGGCCCCATTTGACAGAAACCCTGACATCCACTTTTAGAGATGTGAATTGAGTTTTCTGTGCCTTCTTTGTGTATGTCTATAGTAACCGGAATATCTTCACGTTTTATGGTTTCCTCAAGAGTATCAATTACCTGTTGGGCTCCGTTTGCCATACAACCTGTTCCGGCACATATAATTACCCTCTGGGCTGGTTTATTAACCAGATTTTTGAAAATTTCAGCTGTTTTGCGTATATCTAAAGTGTCAGCCGGCATTTTTATTCTCCTTCTCAATTATTTCATCAATAAGCTTGATAGCTTTTTCTCTGGTAACCTGGCCATGTACAACGTCATTTATTACCAAAACTGGTGCAAGACCGCATGCACCGAGACAGGAAACGGTTTCGAGTGTAAAAAGCATATCAGATGTTGTAGTGTTTTTGTCTTTCAGGTTTAGTTTTTCCCGTAATGTTTCCAGGAGTTTATTTGAACCTTTTACGTGGCATGCTGTACCGTCACAGATTCGTATGACATATTTACCACGTGGGCTGAGAGTAAAATGGGCGTAGAATGTAGCAACACCATAGACCGTTGCCGGTGGAATATCAAGGGTTGTTGCAACGAAAGTAAGAACCTCTTCAGGAAGATATCTGTACTCATCCTGAACTTTTTGCAGAATCGGAATTAATTTGGATTTGTCTCTGTTGTATTGACTTACAATATTACAGATTTTGGTAAATTTTCGTATAGCTTTTTGCTGTGTTGTTTTTTCCATATCTCCCTCCTGGGTATCAGATTGTGTACTAAGTATACGAAAAAGACAGAGGAAAAACAACTAAAAAGTGAAAAAAATCACAATAAAAATTCGTAACATTTCATACATGCAAACTCTCAGTACGAATTTTCTAAATTACCCAGAAAATATATTAATACAAATATTGTGAAAGAGGTAATGATAATAATT
>DATGNN010000331.1:0-8928 GCA_035306725.1 Chitinispirillaceae bacterium
TGTCAAAAAGAAAACAGCAGTTAATAACATGCAATGGTCCTGGATTATTCCACTGATCTCTATTTTTCTTCTAGTGTCCGACCGTATATATTTTGGAGCGTTGCATGACACAGAAAGTACTCTTGCGGTAACCGGTTCGTTAAGACGAGGTTCAATAATAATTTCAGTTATTGGAGGAGGTTTGCTGCTTAAGGAAAGGAATATCCGCGGGAAACTGGTTGCAGCCTGCTTTGTGTTTGCGGGTCTGGTATTCCTTAAACTTTTTGGAGAATAAAATACTGGTTTCCGTTTATTTCACATTTCGAACTCAATAATCCCCAATCTGGGGGTCGAGATCGATTCTGTATCCTATGTTTCCATGATTTCGATACCTGAAATGACCAGATAACAAGTGTCACCCGAGCGCGCATATTTTGAAACTGTTTTCGTGTATTAAAAGCCATTGATTATTTTCTGGTTATGTCTTCAAGAAAAAAACGGTCTCACTACTGCTCGAATCATCCGGAAATAAAAACCCGAATGCAATGTACCAAATGCGGAAAATGGATCTGCAGTGAATGTGCCTTAACCTATCAAAGTAATCATTACTGCATAAAAACCTGTATACCTTCCGAGATTTTAACCGTTTCACAGATGTTATCGACTGTCGGAAAAGAAGAAAAAAAATCAGATAAGAAATTCTGGCCGGTAATTACCTGGGCTGCCCTGACATTTGCATTATGCAGCATAGTTTTTGGTGTCTGGACCTTAAAGCAGATCTACCATATCGAAAATGAAAACAGGATTCTTCAAAAGAACCGTAACATTCTCATTTCCAATCTTCAAAAGAACAATCTGGAGATTAAAAAACTTGAAAACATTGTTAAAAACGATAATCCGGATACGATCCTGAAACTGCAGAAAAACAAACCAAAAAATTCAAAACCTGCTGTTTCCAAACCGGATAAACCGGATAATAATCCAAAAATTCCCTATACCTTTAACAATGGAACTGCCGGGAAACGGCTGGTTTCACTGACTTTTGACGGCGGATATATTGCAAATGCCGCTACTGATATTCTGGATACCCTTTTATCACGAAACGTAAAAGCATCAATGTTTGTTACCGGTCATTTTATCAGAAGATACCCGGAAATTATCGACAGGATAGTTCTTGATGGCCACGATCTGGGTAATCACACCATGACTCACCCACACCTTACAACTTATGCGCAAACCCGGACTCAAACAACTCTTCAACAGATTACCAGTGAACTCCTGAAAACAGAACTCAGAAGTGCAGAAAAATTGTTATATGAAAAAACCGGCCATAAATTTTCTCCATTGTGGCGTGCACCTTATGGAGAGTATAACAATTCTATATGCTCGTGGGCACAAGAGCATGGGTATGTTCATATAGGATGGCGGCAGGGGCGAACCTGGACCCAGGGCCTCGACTGCAACGACTGGGTACCAGACAAAAATACTCCGGGATTCAAAACTCCTTCTGAAGTAATGGATAAAATATTGAACCTGGCTGAAACGAAACCTTATGGAATTAACGGTGGTATCATACTCTTACATCTTGGAACTGCCCGGAAAAACAAACAGGATCAGGTACACAGGATTTTAGGAACACTTATTGATAGTATCAGGACACGCAATTACACATTTGTACCTGTTTCAGAAATGTTGAAAGAATCTGGTGTAGACCTTGCATTACTTTCTCCGGGAATTAATTTATCTGAATCTGAATCAAACAAGAAATCAGCAATAGAACACAAAAATGATGAATCCTGAACTTTTTATTTTAAGAATACCGGCAATTCTCTTTGCACTCACCATTCATGAATTTGCTCATGGGTGGGTAGCATTGCGATTTGGAGATACAACTGCCCAGGACCAGGGACGGCTGACACTTAATCCGTTTGCCCATCTGGATTTTTTTGGAACAGCAATGCTTCTTTTTGGACCATTTGGGTGGGCTAAACCAGTTCCGGTTAACGGGTATAACTTCAAGGAGCCTAAAAAGGGCATACTTTTTGTTAGTTTAGCCGGACCTTTGTCAAATATTATATCCGCATTTTTATTCGGTTACCTTCTTCGCTTAATGGGCCACTTTCAGCCGTCACTTATGAACAGCTCAATAAGCAGTTTTCTATATTTATCTGTTATGATCAATTTGGGAATCTCTTTTTTCAATCTTCTTCCGATACCACCTCTTGATGGTTCAAAAATTGTTCTGGGACTTCTTCCAGACAAATGGATTCCCGGGTATATCAATAAAACAAGATATTTTCCAATAATATTCATGGTCCTTTTAGTGGCTGAGTGGGGCTTTCATATCCCGATTTTTTCCGGAATAATTCAACCTGTATATCACCCATATTTTAATCTATTCCATTTACTGATTTTTGGGGGTACGCTCTGATGAAGGACCTGAAGTTTTCCAGTCAGCGCCTGAAAGAGATTATCGACAGTTTCAAAAAGACTTCAATTATTGTAGTCGGTGATGTCATGCTGGATGAATATTTCTGGGGAGATGTCAGCAGGATTTCCCCTGAAGCACCTGTTCCGGTACTTGAGGTTCAGTCTATCAGCAGACGTCTTGGTGGTGCAGCAAATGTTGTACAGAACCTTGCAAAAATCGGAATACAACCGGATTTGTTATCTGTCTGCGGCAAAGATGAAAATGGGGTACATTTAAAATCGATGCTTGATAAAATCGGGTGTAATCCTGATAGCATACTTATATCGGAAAAAAGACCTACTACCATAAAAACCCGTATTGTAGCCCGCAATCAACAGATAGTACGTGCAGATCGGGAGCTGGCAGAGGATCTCGACATTCAGGAATCGGAGTATCTATGGAATAGTTTCAACGATTCATTCGAAAAATCCAGCGGAGTTATCATTTCAGATTATGGAAAAGGGGTTATATCTCAGCCGTTACTTGGCAAAATTATAGAAAAATGTACTTCATTAAAAAAATTCATTTCAGTTGATCCCAAAGAGCGGCATTTCGAATTATACAAGGGGGTTTCTGTTATGACCCCTAATCTGAAGGAAGCTCATACGATGCTTGGTGTACCTTATCGTAACTGTTCTGATACCGAGGTTCGGGATCTTGGATGGAGAATCGTTGAAAAACTGGAGTTGTCGTATCTTCTTATAACTCTGAGTGAGAGAGGTATGGCTTTGTTTGATCGTAGCGACCGCTCATTTATTCATCTTCCTACAACTGCACAAAAGGTTTTTGATGTAACCGGAGCGGGTGATACGGTTATAAGCCTTTTTTCTGCTGCGTATTCAAGCGGCGCATCACCTCTTGAAGCAGCAATTCTTGCCAATCATGCAGCAGGAATTACAGTTGCTGAACCTGGTACAGTTTCGGTTGATCCACAAACGCTTCTTGAAAATTGTGAATCCTGTTTTTCAGGTGCTAACGAACCTGTAATTTCATAAACCTTGATATCTGATCTAAAACAAGCTGTTTTTAGAATGTAATAAGAATATTCATGCAGGCCGAGCGCAAAACTCCCGACCTTAAGATAGATAATCTGTTACGCCGAGCGCACAAGCGGGTAAGCAAAGGCGCAGCCGAGCATCCCCGATGTAAAATCGGGATTTGAATATTATTACTATAGTTGTACCAAAAAAATACGGGTCAACCCGCAGTCCGGGTTCTTGGTGAATTGGGATAATGGATAATGGAATTTCTGATTAATTTCCGATTTTTCGTAAATCAGGACTACTCCCAGGTTTCCACACGCCCCCAAACGGAAGTTACAGAACTGCAACACCCTACCGCGGGGGTCGTGTCCGCTCGGCGTACATGAATATTTTAAAACACACATATTGTACACCCGGCGACATAATGATAATTTATCTTAACCTTCAAAAGACATTTGCATACCAATAATAATTCTGAAAGTTATGATTATCTGGTAATACAACCAAAATTCAGTATATTTTTTGGAGAAAAAAAGCATATCATTCAATAATATCTACAAATACTGGCCCTGAAACAAAACCCCATGTAATTAGATAGCAACAATATGATTCCGAAATCGAAAAATCATTTAGAATATGTTTTCCAATTTCTAATTCATATTCTCCTTCAAAACACAATTTCGTGTCTTTACTATCCATTTCATTAGAACCAAACAACGAAAATTCATAATTTAAAACAGGTTTTTGATCCTGGTTTCTTTTTATGAAGATTAATTTTATTTTTCTAGAATTAACATTGTTATCATTTTTATCTTTACCTTCTACCGGTAATCTAAATCGCAATGATAAATTTACTTTTTTATCATTGCGTCTGATTTTTTGCGGCAATGTAAAATCAATAAAAGCATTATTACCAGAATAAGGCTTTAACGGAAGATTTATATCAGGCAAAGTATTTTTACCATAATTAAATATATTGGGCTCATTTTCATTCTCGACATTCGTTATGGAAATATTTGAAAACCAGTCATAATAGAAAAAAACAACCTGATAGATATCCGTTATCAATGGTAAATTCAAGCTTTTCTTGAGATTATAAATTTCACATCCTGCATAATGAACATCCTTAAAAGATTCATCTGACGTATTGTCTTCATTTGGCTCGGGATACTTAATTGCTTTTTTTCGATGTATTGCAGAGCCAATAAAGAAAGATCCGTTTTTACCCAAAACAGAAGCAATGATATTCCTTTCTTCCATTAAAGAAGCATTTCGTTCTCCATTGTATCCAGTAGCTGCAACGACAGGAAAAGAAACATGTTTTGACACATCAATTTTATCTGGTGAGTTGATAACAATTCCATCAAAATCAGGTAATTTATCCCATGATAGTTTTTCCATATCATTTTTATTTAATTCAAAAAATTTATCATTGTCAAAGGTAATTACAGATAGAATTGAATCATTGGTATTCATAGTAAAACCATTTCTTCCAGAAATAAAAAACAGAATACAACATAATAAATGAAAGCTTCTCATTATATTTATATACTTAATTAATATCATTTAAGTTAACTTTAATAATTATGTTTATTACTCTTTTCCTTTTATTTCGAGTATATTACTTGACACCGATCCGGTTACGGCAAGTATTACAATTTTTTCTGGAATAATATCTGGAGATATGTTTTTATGAATAGTCTCCAAAAGATCAAACGAAAAGTATTCTTTAAAACAGTTATTGTGATTTTCAGCAAATTCAAGTTGAATTATAATTTTTTCTTTTATCATACCACTATTAGTAATTTGAACTATAACATTTAAAACTATTGGTATATTCGATAAGCTTTCTGGTAATTGAATATTATAGCTTCCATTTATAACTAAACTGTTATCATTTTGTGAAATACTATCTTTTGTTAATTTTATTTTAATATTATCTTTATCAGAAGGTATTTTTGGAGAAAGTTCTCGCTTATTAAAAAGCTTTTTATCTTGTTCAGAAAGACTTAAAACTTTAACATCTAATTCCTTTTTTAATTCGTCAATGTAATCATTTGTTTCATGAAGACCTGATACATTGAATTTATGTCCATTTGAAATTACCTTTCCACAAATCAATTGAACCTTGTAATTCCCATTGATTTTTTTCATCTTCTCAAAGTCGATATCCTGCCACAAATGATCATAAGTAAATGACATGCGTATGTTTTTTCCTTCTGATGTTGTATTTTTCTTTTCTGAAATATAAGGCGATGGTATCTTATCAGGGTTTTCATAAAGAGGAAACAAATACAGGTTGTTAGTTTCCAAATGAGTTAGAAGTATGTATGCATCTTCTGGTGGAACAAATTCCGCATTATCATGCGTATTAGTTTTCCAGATACAAAAAAAAGGATATTTGGTTTCTTTCTCTGCATTAAATTCCGATGGTCCTATAACTGCAGAACCGTACCGTTCATCAATTTCAGTAACCTGTTCATATATTTTGTCAAATATATCTGGTTTCTGGTAAAACGAACTGTCGGGCAAACCCACTGCGTAAAGAATCATTTCAAACATTTTCACCCCGATCTAATATCAAAAAAAATACTTGCGCCAAGTGCAAAAGTCCCGACATTAAGATATAGATATTCATGTACGCCGAGCGCACAAGCCCCGACATTTGAAGACAAAGTCGGGATTTGATCTTTATAGCCTAGCTGTACCAACCGTGAGTGCAGGTGCAGCCGAGCATGAAACTTTTGGCTAACCGGCAGTCCATACCCTTGTCTTATTGAGAAAAGAAGCTTTTATCATTACAAAAATGATTATTAGAAGGTAATCCTGGCTGCAACCGGTTTCGTACGTGACCCCAAAACCAAGCATTAAGCTGCAATACCGGTGCCCGGGGGTCTCGATTATTTTTCCTGTTTTTCAGAAATTTTTATAATTTGTGGGCCGACTACTTTTTCAAATGATACAAGATAGCAACAATAAACTTCGCTTTTTGTAAAATAAGAAGGAACAACCTTCATTAAATCTATTACTATTTCATCATCAAATATTAACTTCTGTGTTCCATATTTTAATTCAGAGGTCCCAGTAATAGTAATATCATATCTAAGTACACTTTTCTGGTCTTGATTTTTACGCAAAAACAATAACGATAAATTTTTCCAGAATATTGTTATATCACTGTCAGTACTCATACAATCTGCTGATACCGGTTCTGTAATTGATATTTTGCATGGAATTTCTTTATCCCTTATGCTTACTTTTTCCGGCATAGTAAATTGTAGTTTTGGTTTGTTGTTATCCATTAACTCTTTAATAACTGCTTCAGCATCAGATTTTGGTGGTCTATTCTTGTTTTTATCATTTATGTCTGTTTTTTCGTTAAACAACTCAGTCTTTATTGTATTTGATATCCAATCATAATAAATAAATGTTATATGGTAGATGTCAGGTTTCCATGGAACATTAAGGCTCTTTTTAAGATCAAATTTTTTACATCCCGAGAAACTTACATTTTCCGATTTAATAGTGTTATCAGTTTGTATTGCATCATGTTTTGAATAATCTATCATTTTTGTTTTTATTGAAGGAGGGCCAACAAGTATTCCATTTCTACCATACATTACTGCAATAACATTTCGACTTTCTTTTAATAGCGAATTTCGAGACCCATTATATCCAATCGCCTGCAAAACAGGCAATGAATTTTGCTTATTAATATCTACTTTGCACGGAGCAGATATTCTTATTCCTTCAAAATCATATTCTGATACCTGACTCCAGGACAAATCTTCAACATCTCCATCAGATAATTGAAAATATTCATTGTCTTTCAATGAAATAATTTCTTTAATTTTATCAATAGCAACCATTTTGCTTTCTCCAAAACAACTGAATGTTATTAAAATAATACAAAATACTTTTTTATTCATTTTTGAGTCATCCACAATTTAAGACATCTGCAGCTTTGACATATGGTACACATATGTCACAGAACCTATCTATACAATTAATATCACCGGCATGAAACATTACGCAAATTCCACTTGAATATTCATTTTCTTTTAAAACACCTTTCTTAAGTTCATTCCCGATTTTTATCGTGTTACAATGGGAACCGATACCTCCATGTCCTGTATATTGATGAGGATGAATAGATAATCCAGGAGGTTGTTTGCCAGGTTTAGGAGTTTGATTGAGACCATGTCCGATTTCGTGAGTAATTGTGTTATCGAAATCTTTTACATCATTTTCAAGTACTATTAACATATGTTCTTTATCACTTTCGCCAAGATATGGCCCATCAATACCTCTAACTTTAAGTTTAACTCGTATTGGCTTTTCTTTTGAGGCTTTTGGTGCTTCTTCTGGTAATTGTAGTTTGAACCAATATAAAGACTTTCGTTTTCTATCAATACTGATACATGCATCTGTAATTTCACCGCTTTTTGTATTGTCATGATTAAACCACTTACCAGATATCACAACTGACCCTTTCAATGTCGGTTTTATTATTGGCAAAGGTGATTCAATAGATACTGGATCGTTATCATAAAACTTACAAGTAATTGGTAAAGATATTTCTCCTTCATCCCATTGATATTGACATATTATAAGATGTGCTTTTGGCAAAGATGATTTCTTTGTAGTAAAATATTTTTTAAAAAATTCTTTATTATGACTACCAATAACTGAAATTTCTTTATCGTTTCCCTTTGGATTAAACATCCATTCTTTATAATATGTTCTCTCAGGTACATCGTTTATTTTAAATTGCATAACATTATCATTAAGTAATTCTATGTTTACCATAGAAAATGCTGTTTTTGATAAATTCAGGTTTGGAATGTTAATTCCCGACTGGTGTGTCAATTGATACCACAACCTTCTCCAATTCTCAACCACAAACGAACTGGTAAAGTTTTTACCGTCAGTACCAGCTTCTATTGTAAATTTATCCCCGCCGGCAAGTCCGCACGCAAAAACTATTGACGACTCATTGCCGGTGAATTCAGTATCAATTGTTGCAATTCTTTCTTTGAATTCAACAAGCTTGCCTCCTGATTTTTTCATTACACCCGGCTTGGGATTGTTACGTTTACTGTTGCCTTTGTCTGCCGTTACACGCCAGTACACTTTCTTTCCATCTGTTTTTGCGTTCGGATCCTTTGCCTTTACTTTTATGGTAAGTTCGTTTCCCTGTTCTTTTCCATTTGAAGAAAGATTAACATACTGCTTATGCGGTTTTGATGCGTCAAAAACCTGTGGATAAACCCATTCAAGAATAATTGTCTCACTGTCTTCTGCTTTTACCGGCTTTGAAAAAACCGGTTTCTTTTCTGTAATCCTCTTGTCATAAACCACAGCTTCACTTTTCTTTACCTTCTTTTTATTTTCAGGCTTAATAAGCTCAGGAGCTTTACCCTTGTCGAAAAACACAATCTCAACCCTGCGGTTTTCACGAGACCGATAATCGTCTTTTCCTTTTTCATCAATCGG
>DATGNN010000332.1:0-9661 GCA_035306725.1 Chitinispirillaceae bacterium
AATATCTTTACCATGTAATTCATTAATAATACCAGACACTACGCTTGCACATGCACCTGTCCCACAGCTCTGGGTTTCACCACAGCCTCTCTCCCAGACACGCATGGCTATCTCTTTTTCTGACAATACTTTAATAAATTCAACATTTGTTTTCTGAGGAAAACAGGGGTGACATTCAATTTGAGGTCCATAATCGAAAATCAGTTCATCAGAAAGCTCATCGATATATATAACGGCATGGGGATTACCCATAGAAATTGCTGTAAAACTAAATGTCTTATTGCCGACTGATATCTGCTTTCTTTTTACAGGGTGTCCGCAAAAGCTGACCGGAACCTGTGATCCTTCCAGAACCGGTTTACCCATATCTACTCTGATCATATTTTCATTCTTAAAATTTGTAATCACTACACCTGCTTCAGTTTCTATGGATATTTTATCTAATTTAGTTAAATTTAACAACTTAAGATACAAACTGAAACATCGGGCTCCATTCCCGCACATCTGCGCTTCACTACCATCACTATTAAATATCCGCATTTTGAAATCCACCAAAGATGAAGGCAGTATAAAAATCACACCATCAGCACCAACACCTGTCTTTCGGTTACAAATGCCTGGAATAGTTTTGAGAATATCTTTAATAGATTCAGGTTCGATTTCGTGCGTCAAGATAAAATCGTTTCCGGTACCTTCCATTTTTAAAAAGTTCATAACTCATTGGTCCTCAAATAGTTAAACATAAAAAATGATCCGGTTTCCAGGCTGGATCAAATTACAGAATTTCGGTTAAGTTGAGGTACATTATCAATTTTAAATCAAGCTTTCTATAACTTGTTATAAATCACCAACTTTGAATTGTATTTTGTAAGGCCCTCTGAACAAGATCATTTACAGCTTTAGTTCTTCCAGTTTCTTCCGTTTCAGTTTTAAAATCATAAATACCTTCACCGGTAACAGAGCCTTCAAACAATGGTTTACTTTTCTGGTTGTCAATGAACTGTACATTAGCAGTAATCGATACCATATACTGCTCAACATCGACCTGTTTAGCAGCAGAAGCACCAAAGGTATAAGGTGTATTACTGTAACTGGTAACAGTTCCTGTAATTGTTGCATCTCCCCGTTCGGAAACGATACGTAACATATTATAGGAAAGCATCTGCTGGTTAAACAGTTGAGTAATTTCATCAGCAACATCCGGTTCCATGGATTCGTTTATAAATAGAGGTATATCAACTGTTTTAAGATATGATGGCAAAGTTGATCCACTGAAAGTATAAATTCCACAACCATTAAACAGGAATAAAACAAAAACCCCAATTATTAAGAGTGTTTTTCTCATACCTCCTCCAATGGGACATAGCTGATATTTGACTCCTGCTGCCCGATACCAGAATCAAAAAATTTTCTGACATTAAGTACCATATCCTTGATGTCTTCGAAATTCATGAAATTTCCATCAAGAGAACGAACAAAACGTTTCCCATACCCTTTGTGTATTATTCGGCTATCAAGGACTATCAAAGCACCTGTATCCAGAGGTGACCGTATTAACCTTCCAGATCCCTGCCGGAATCGAATAATTGCTTCGGGTACAGAGTAGGAGAAAAATGATTCGCCACTAACAGACTCAAAACGCTTTGCTACAGCCTGAGTTACAGGGTGTGTAGGTACAGGAAAAGGGAGTCGTGGTATAATCACAATCTCACAAGCCTCACCAGGTGCATCAATACCTTCCCAGAAACTGTCTGCCCCAAGTAATATCATCTTTGAGTTCTGTTTAAACTGCTCCAGCAGATTCTGTCGCGTACCGTTGATTCCCTGTGCAAGAATTGATTTGCTGTCGAGCCTCTTTTGTCCCCTGAGAATTTCCCGAACAGCTTTAAGCATTGAATTTGCAGTAAATAGAACAAGAATATTCTTTTTCAGTTCTAAATGAAGGTCAGTTATTGTTTCTGCAACATATTCAGGATACCGTGAATCATCCAGTTCTGGTGCATTTTTTATACTTCCCATAATCATCTGATTAGTGCTAAACGGGCTTTTGAAACTATTTGTAACCGTACGTTCTTCATGCTCACCTAAACCAACTGCTCGCTTAAAGTAATCGAAAGATTCGGAAACAGACAATGTAGCTGAAGTAAAAATGACAGCTCCATTACATTTTTCCCAGATATCAGACAGAAATGTGCCAATGTCCAAAGTAACTCCACATAGTTTAGTCCATCGTTTACCATGATTACCCTCAATCCAGAACACATGCTCATCAGTTTTTGCTGCTGTGAGGTATTGAAAATCAGCTTTTAACTGTGAAGCTTTCTCATAACATGATTGCGCTTCAACTTCAAGCGTTTCAAACTTTTCCGATTCGGTATGCCCAGTTATGGACTGTTTTAATGAATGAACACAGTCAGTAATTTGATTAATACCAAGCTCAAAAGGTAAAATTTCAGAGAATGAATCAAAAGCATTTTCATTATACGCTATCTGGTATTCCCCAGTATTAGATTTAGAATATGCCCATCTGTCTAACTCTTCAAGCAGCAGTTGGGTTTTTTTTCTAAAACGTTTCAGATTTGTTCTAAGTTCTTTACCGTTACGATAAATCGTGGGTTCATCTTTATATTCTCCTGCATGTAATACAAGATTATTTATTGTGTCCAGAAAAAGATTTAATCTGTTTGTATCAAATTCTACTCGTAAATACTTATGCCCACAAGACTCCAAATGATGTGCTTCGTCAAAAATTATTGATCCTGTTTTCCCTAATATTGAATTTTCTGAACACACATCAGAGAAAAACAGAGCATGATTTATAACAACAATATGTGAACCGGAGGCTCTTATACGGGCCTGTTGAAAAAAACAGTTTGAGAACTCCGGACATTTTCTTGCAGTACACTGATGACTTTCTGCTGAGATCAGATTCCAGATTTTGCCAAACCACTTTGGGTTAAACTGGTTCTGTTCTTCAATATCCCCAGTCTGTGTCGTTTCAACCCAGGGAATCAGAGGAAGAATTGCGAATCTTTCCCGTGGTGATATATTTCCTATTTCGCCAGACAGCAGTTTCTTCCAGCGATTTAAGCATATGTAGTTTGAACGCCCTTTTAACACACTGTATTTTAATTTGTTATCTGTTATTTTATCTACCAGGGGAAGATCTTTAGTTATCAGTTGATCCTGCAAATTACGTGTACGTGTTGAAACAAGAACTCTACACTGATTTTTTATAGCCCAAAATGCAGATGGTAGAAGATATGCCAGAGTTTTCCCAATACCAGTACCTGCTTCAGCAATAAGAATTGATTGAGTGTTAAATGAATCTGCAATCTCCTGTGCCATCTCTTTCTGTGATTCCCGGGGTTTGAATAATTCAAAATTCTTTTTTAACAATCCGTTATCAGAAAACATCTCAGAAATACTGGCTTTTTCGATCTGTTTAAACTCATCAGGAAACGAAAGTTTGTTATTCTGTTTATAGTTTCTCTGAACCCCAACCCTCACCGAGGGTTTTAGATTCCCCAGGGTTTTAATTATCATATTTTTAAAAAGTGATCCCGGGGAACAGGCTGCCATAGTCTGACGAATGTGAGCAGGGAGTTCTGCAAGCTTTGGGACAAGCTTAACGGCAACTTCACCCGAAGCTCTTGCATCGTAAAGTGCCCTATGTGCGTTGTCAAGCGTCACATTTAAAAACTCACTAACTGATTTCAATGAAAACCGCTGCCTCTGCTGTAACAAAATTCTGGACAGTAGTGCTGTATCCAGAAGCTGTATAGAAAGTACCGGCTTCCCGATTCTTTTTAGTTCTTCATTGATAAAAGTCAGGTCAAATTCAATCTGATGTCCACAAAGAGGCCTTTTTCCAATAAACTCAATCAGTTTGTCTGCAATTTCACCAAAAGACGGTGCAGATATTGTCTGACTTTTTTCAATCCCGGTCAGATCGGTAATATGTTGCGGAATATCAATTCCAGCATTGATAAAAGTTGAAAACTCCTCCCCGAAAGCACCGTTAATGTAACGAATCGCTCCAATCTCAATGATTCTATCTTTTTTAAAATCCAAACCTGTAGTTTCTACATCAAGTGCAACAAAATCAGGTACTTTCAAAAATGCATTTCCACGACGCTCTCTGAAATGCCTGTTCTTTTGTTTTTTCTTTTCAAATTTTCCAGCTTTCCTTGCTTCTTCAAGAAGCTCTTTCTTCGCATTTTCCGGTATCAGATCAAATAATTTAGGCATGTTTACTCACAGTCTATCCAGAGGCGATATAATTATTATACTCTCTTCAGGCAATCGTCATCCCATTTACATAATTCGGCAAATAATCAGCAGTTAAACCTGAAATATCTTAAACTTTTTAATTACAAAACCTGTAACATGCATGAAAAATAATCAGCAACTACATTACCAATTAGATTTTATAATATTGAGCCATTTTTACATCTGACTTGCACTCATTTTTAATCAAAATCAGGTAACTCATGTCAATAAAAGTTATTTTATTAACTGTGTAACTTATTAGTTTTGTCTAACTTAAATAGTTTCTTGCGCAAACTCCACTTCCCTTCCCGACACATTTAGACGCAAACCTTGTTTTGATTGTAAGCAAGGATAAGGAAATGGGGTGAATAGTGTTTTAATCATTTTGCTGTTATAATGGAATCTCTAAACTGTATATTGATCCTTGTTGCTCCAAAAGATACATGATTCAATTTAAAAATCCTGTCTGAATGTTAAATTGAAAAGTCCTGAAGAGATATCACACCTTCAATTTCTTCGGGAGCTTTCTCAAAAAATTCATGAGGCACCCATCTTATTGTGATGTCTTTTACTTTTTCTGTAGATAACACCTCTATTACGTTTGAATACCATGGAACATTAGTGGCAATAAGGATCATATCAATTTTATTGGTCTTAAAGACTTTTTTTATTTCATTTAAATCTCCTAATATCGGATAGCCCTCAAATTCTCCGGCTTCGGGCTTTTTTTCACAGGATAACACACCAACAATTTTTCCTGTTTTTTTTTCTTCCACATCTCTGATAACCGTTGAAGCAACCCTGTCGGTTCCAATAATAAGTATTTTATCTGGAGTATAAATAAGCTGTTGCAAACCTTTCATGGTACTGACAACTCCACGCCATCCAACCAGTAAAAAAGGTATGACAGCGGATGAAACTGCAAATGCTATTCTCGAAAATGCCAATGATTTGACAAAATATACGCTTGAAAAAAACAGAAGCGAGGCAAGGAGTCCGGATGAAAATACATTTGTAATGGAATACCGCTTTTTTGAATAGATCCCGTTATATGAAAACATAAAAATAAAACAAAAAGAGAGCAGAAAGTGTATTCCGTACACAGATAATACAGCGTTACCCTGATATGGGTTATTAGAATTAAAAAACCGCAGAATGAATGATACATAAACAGAGATATTGATAATTGCCAGATCAATAAATACTGCAAGAAAATGGTTAACCATTTTCTTTATAATTGTTATCGCAGCCTGAAACATGATACCAATAATAATCAGCCATCCAGGAAAAAAACAGCCATGAGTATGACGGTATTTATCAAAAAACAGAATCATTGCCTCATAAAAAGCGATTTGAGAACGAAAAATATTTTTTGCAGAACTTCTCCCTTTACGATGGACCATCTGAGCATCAGGATTATACCAGATTTCATACCCTTTTTTCCTGATTCTCCAGCACAAATCAAGATCTTCACCATATAAAAAAAACTGCTCATCAAATCCGCCGATTTCAACAAACAGTTTTTTTGACAAAAACATAAATGATCCCGACACAGCATCAACCTGAGCTGCAACATTTGGATCCATATATGTAAGATTATACCTGCCAAAACGTCTGCTTTTGGGAAATAACTGACTGAGCCCAGAAAAATGGTAAAAAGCCACAGAAGGAGTTACAAAGCTTCTGCGACAGCTTGCCTGAAGTGTACCGTCAGGATTTAGAATTTTGGGTCCAATCAAACCCGCATCGGGATGCTCATTCATGAACTTAAGTGTGACAGAAAGAGTATTATTTGCAATAACCGTATCAGGGTTCAGAAGCAGTACATATTTACCATGGGCGTTTTTAACACCAATATTAGATGCTTTCCCAAATCCAACGTTGTATTTTAACTGAATCCAGTTTACATTAGAAAACTCCGTGCTGATAAGCTGCTGTGAATTATCATTAGAAGCATTATCCACTACAATAATCTCAATTTTTTCATAAAGATCTGCTTCCCGAAGAGAACGAAGCGCATCAAGCAAACATTCAGGAACCTTATAATTCACAATAACAACAGATATCAAAATTTCAGATTTCATTATTCACACTTATTTGTTTTAATATGGTTATATCAGAATTTAATATGCAGATATGCAAATTAAACCGAGATTTTAGAACCCGTTCTTCTACAAAACCCATCATTGCTAATAAATCACTGACCTGTTAAAATAACTCCAGTCTAATCATTGATGCAAAAACAGAGTTAATTGCCTAAGTCTTTCATTTTTATTTCCAAAACTATGGCTTCTAAAGGTTTTCCCTATAAAATTAATGATCAACTTACTCAATACCGAACCAATTTAAACCAGTTGCTTATTACAGTAAAACAATATTTCATTTTACCTGTTCAAAATATTTATACAGCTGAGGAGGCAATTGATGATAATCCTGCTCAAAAGCTTCAGCAGGTAATGGACGGGAATTTTTTGTATTCCAAAACAGTAAATTGTTACTGAAACCGGTTTTTATCTCATCAACAAATGCCGCAAATGCCTTACCGGTATATACAGTATCAAGTCTGATTTTATCTGTTCGCCAGAAAAGCCTGGAAGCAAATGATGATTCAGAAGTAGTTATTCCATATCCTGAACCAACATAGCTTTCAACTATTTCAATATCAGCTTCTTTTAAACAGCAAACAGGAAATGCTTTATCTGAATCATGGAGTATCCGGTTGGCCGATTCAAAAAGAATTCCCAATTTTTCCATATTTGCAATACCGGGTGGAACAACACTTACAGCTTTCAATTTGCTTTTGACACCAGCTGCTTTCATACCTAAAATTAAACCAGCTGCCGTACCGCATGTACCGAATGGAAGATAAATTGCAGCGGGGTCCGGTATCTGATTTGTATCTATTTGCCATTTCAATTCATAAGCCGCATTTACATACCCAATTGTGCCTTGAGGAGAAGAACCACCAGGTGCAATTACATAAACCGGAACATCCTGATTTTTATAATATTCTACCATTCTTTGTATTGATCTGTTGTGCGCCTCCCAACTCTCATCATAATAAATAGTTGCTCCAAAATGATAATCCGCAAGCAGATTTTTATGGATTGATGGATTAAATGGTTGGGCAAACAACATCAATACGGGCTTTAATCCAAGAAGTGATGAATATGCTGAAACAGCAAGTACATGATTGGAACCTGCTGCACCGGATGTTAACACAATTTTATACCCTTTTGCGATCACTTTACCAAAAATATATTCCAATTTTCGAACCTTGTTTCCACCATATATTTCTCCACTCAAATCATCACGCTTTATAAAAAGCCCTGCTCTTCCAAACTCCTTTTCCATCCCATCAATGTGTTGAACTGATGTCGGAAAAGAACCCAAACTGATAAAATTTAATCTCTCTTTAAAATTTGAATATTTTTTATTAAGGAAATTCATAATTCATTATACCTGTCCTGTGTGCAATTTATATCTTTAACATTAAATGCATAATGGTTTCATTATGCGATCTGCTTTCAACACTAACACAGGTTTTTATCTGCCCAACAACTCCTTTAGCAGATACAACCTTCATAATCAGAACTCAGATTATGCGAAATGTCTTGAGCAGATCATAAATTAATCTTAAAATTCCCGATTTAACCTCAAATATTTAAACCGGGAAAAAGCAATTTGTCATTATGCTTGAAATGTCAACATCAAAAAAATGAATTTACCACCAACATGGCTGATTATTTTATAAATGCAAATTCTCTGAGGTGCACATTTGTCATAATGAGAAATCATTACTATTCAGGAAAAAGTTTAAAATACATCATTTATTGATTATAAAAAATCAAAACAGAAGGTTTTTCTTGATATTTATAATGTATTATAACATATTATTTACAGTTGCAAACATGAATTACATTTTAGTACACTCAGAAGCGGAGTTTGTTATAATATAAATATGATGCAATCTTAAAGAAGAATCACTCTGCATGGTCCTAAATACCAAAATACTCCTGCTTATCTGAAGGGGGATTAAATGAAAAATTATTTGATTATTTTGTGTGTCGCTTTTTGTACTCTTCAATGTGCTTCAACACGTATTCCTGAATTGGAACTTCAAAGTTTCTCAAGAATTCCAATTGATCTGGAAAAACTTGATAAAAAGGACTACTCTGAAATTTTCAATGTTCTGAATAACACATACGCTGATGGTCAGGAAATGTTTAACGAGATCACTGTAATTAAAGACAATGGGCCTTTTTTATATTTGAGGGTATTCTCTGCGGCCGACGACCACACCTGTTACCGGGTTACTATCGACAGACACAGAAGTGCGATTATAAATATGATACCGGATTGTCCTCAAGATTCTTAACTGTTTTTCCTTTAAAACCAGACCAGATTGTCTCTGTGGCTGGTAACATAATCACACTGCTCTTCATGAAACTGAAGACAAAGATATTGAAAAAGACTGATACCAAAAAATTATATATGCAATGGTGAATTTACAGCAATGTATTTATTCTAACGTTAAATTCACCAACATTTAGAAACTATTTCTGTTTAGAGCATTCTAGTCTGGTTATCATTACCGACAATAACCCCTCCTTTGGCATGTCTGAACCAAATTCGATAGCCAGGTTAGAAAAAAAAGCATATTACATTAATTAATTCGCTTTCATTTATAATAAGTTCAAAAACATCCCCTGAATTTTTGAAAACTTATTATAATATAGTAATATAGAAATTTAAAACATTAAATGATCTATTGATGAAATATGAAAAGGTTCATTTTCTTTTTAACTTTTGTAGCCATTTGTCATAGCATAAATGCCCAGCTGACTATACATGTATTAAACCCCTGGCGTGATGACAATGCTGAAGAACGCAGAGAAAACCTCAGAGTACAGGGAAATGAAGCTGTTGAATATTATCCCGGAACCGATATGACATCTGAGGGAAATGGCTGGTTTTATTATACTTACGACCCACTTCCACAACACAACCCTGTAATGCAGTTTGTAAACTGGATCGGCCCACAGCTTCATGTTGGCAGAGTCGAATATTCATATAAATTCAGTATCGACAGTATGTTAGCACTTTACCCCACAAATGAGTTATGGATCGTTATCCTTGATACATTACAGCCTCCTGTAATCTATGATGTTCCGCCAAACAGCAAAGTTATTAAACTGTTTAATCCCTGGCCCGACAATTCCCCTCAAATGATTATTGGTAACAATGCACCTCTTAGAATGCAGCATGATGATGAACATTGTGGATGGTATATATATTATTATGCGGGCTCTCTGGACAGACTTACTCAACTGAAATTTACCGATTATTTTCGCACACAAATCTACTCCAGTGATGGAATGTCTGATAA
>DATGNN010000333.1:0-6007 GCA_035306725.1 Chitinispirillaceae bacterium
TTCTGGTAGCATCCGTTGATATGCAATCCAGGGTACTTGATAAAAAAGACAGAAATACCTATTTCCTGTTTGGTGATGGAGCCGGAGCAACTATAGTTTCTGCTGAAAAAAAAGGACATAGAATTATACGTGAAATCCTTACTGCTGATTCAAAAGGTTTGCACATGGCCAGAAGAGATTTTCCTGGTTATGAAGTTCCAGAAAACAGCAGTGAAACCGACCCATGGATGCGACTGGACGGGAGAGCCCTGTTTCGGTTCGCAACAGAAAGTTTCTCAACAATGATACGCAATCTTGTAATTAAAAGCGGTTGGGAAGTAGAAGATGTGCGCTGGGTTGTACCTCATCAGGCTAACGCCAGAATTCTAAAAGCTGCTGCACAAAGAAGCGGTGTGTCTTTCGACCGTTTTTATCTTAACCTGGACAGGGTCGGAAACACTTCAAGCGCCAGCATTCCTCTGGCAATATCTGACATCGAAAAAGGTCTTCAAAAAAAAGATAAAATAATTTTTTGCACAGTAGGAGCCGGAATAACAGCCGCTGGATTATCACTTGAATGGTAACGCTTAACTGTTTTTAGTAAAATTGAAAAATCTTTTTTTCAATTAGTTATTTTTATCTCAGCTATTAACTGATTAAGTGTTATGAAATAATGTTTTTCCCAAATATCTCATTTTTCTGTTTTGCTGTTTTCTTACTGTTTTAAAAAGCCTGTTGAAATAAAATTTTCTTTTAATAAGAATTAAATATCAACAGGTGCATTTTGAAAATTCCAAATCAAAATTATACATGAACAGAACAAACCAGTTTTTTGTCAAAAGACACTCAGTTCTAAAATTTTAAAGTTGCATAACATTCAAACTGTTTATAGATAATGCAATTTACGATAAACTGACCTTCAGATTAAAACAATAGAGGTCTGTAAATATGAAAAAAAAAGACTCATTTCCAACAAAAAAGGCCCCGAATAATGTTGAAAAAAATGTGTGCCTGACCAATGCAAAGAAAAATAATGTCGGGCACAGATCCCGTTTACTTCACAAGTACACTAAAACCGGTTTGTCTTCACTGCTTCCACATGAAATCCTGGAGTTTTTCTTAACCTATTCAATTCCCCGCCGTGATACTAAATCAATCGCCCATAAACTGTTGAATCGATATAAAACCATTAGTGCAACAATTAATGCCCCTGTTGAAGAACTGATGTTGATAGAGGGAATAGGGCTGCGGTCCGCAGCTCTTTTTCCTCTTATTCGCGATATCATAGCCTATTGCTTAAGAGAACGCTTTGAAAAGCAGGAAGCGATATCACATAGACAGGATGTTGAAGAATATTTACGATTCTTTTTCGGACAACGCAGAGATGAGTATGTAGCGACGCTTTTTCTTGACAATTCGAATCATGTCCTGCAAACAGATATTGTTGCAGAAGGTACGGTTAATCAATGTGCAGTATATCCAAGATCAATAATCGAACGGGCACTGCGTTACGGAGCAGCTTCAGTTATTTTGGCACACAACCATCCTGGTGGCGGACTTAATCCTTCTGAAGCAGACTGGTTAATCACAGAACGTCTGTTCACAGTTGGAAAACTGCTTGAAATTCCACTCCTTGATCATATAATTATATCAAAAGATAAAGTAATAAGTCTTAGGGAATTTCCGCGATGGCCTAAATAAACATTCCTTAAAAACAGACCATATTAACGTACATGGAATTTTCCAGGGAATACAAGTATATTTTCTAATTATGTTTTTCAACTCATTCCATATCAAACTGAATATATTGGTACCTTTATTGGTTTTAAAATTTGGCACATCAATCAGTTCCGCCTTATTAACGGGTATTATCTATCAATCCCAAACCGGAAATCCTCTTGAAAATGTAATGGTAGAAATAAAGGAAGAAAAAAAAACTGTATTCACAGATTCATCAGGTGTTTTTCTGTTTGATGCATTGAACCCAGGTTTGTATAACATCCATTTTTATCACAGCAATACAGAACCGTTAAACCTCAATGATATACAGGTTTCTGCTGAAGAAACCAGACAATTGATTGTAAGATTAAATCCTGTAGTTTCATCACTTGATAAAATAATTGTCCATGGTCGATCTTTCAGACGAACATCACAGATGTGTGCATCTTCAAAAACGTTAAGCAGAGATGAAATTATCAGATTACCAGGTACCCGCACAGATATTCAGAGAGCGACTCAAACCCTCCCCAATGTTGCATCTGCTTCAGATAATACAAATGAAATAATAGTAAGAGGTGGTCATCAGGGTGAAAATCTCCTGATTCTTGATAATATTGAAATTCCCAATGCTAACCATTTTGCAGTTCATGGGTCTGGCGGAGGCTTAATATCCCTGATCAGCCCACTGCATATCAATAATCTTACATTCAGTGCAGGTGCTCCTCCTGCCATGTATGGTGGTAAAGCATCTTCTGTACTGGATATTGAACTTCGTGATGGATACAATGATGTATTCACCGGAGGTTTGGATATTGGATTGGCCGGGGTTAGTTATCATTTTGAAGGACCATTATGGAATCACAGTGCATTTATGGCAACTGTAACAAAAAGTTTCCTGGACAGATTTGCCAGTTTTTCAAAAACCACAGCGGTTCCTCAATACTGGAATGCTCAGGGAAAAATCACCCAGATTCTCAACGATCATAAAATTAAGGCGAACATTTTATATGGTGATAATAAAATCAAGATAAAAAATGCTCATGAAGCTATCGGAGCAGACGGAAATATAATCGAAGCAGGCGGTAATGTTTATGTTTCCGGGATAAGCTGGGATGGTTACTGGGGAGACCATTTTTCAACAGCCATCACAGTTTCGGCATCAGGAAACAAGTACAATCAGATAGAGTTAATTGATACGCCATTAGATGATGATTCCAATTCTGATATTTCAGATACACTGTTTACAAATAATTCTTTTGAACAGGAACAAACATTAAAAATTCAAGGTACATTAGATATTGCAGCCAGTACTAAAATTCAAACAGGTATCAGTGTTAAACGGTGTGATATTGATATTGATATATTTAAAAAGGATGATACGGTTAAAAATGTTGCCCAAGACAGTATTTACCGGATCAACCGGTCTGGGGCAAAAGATCATCAGGTGACTTATGAATATGGAGCTTTCATTTCCGGAATCTTTTATCCATTTGAACGGATGAAAATTGTACCCGGTGTCCGATATGACAGGTTTGCCTACAACAATTCTGAAACAGTTTCTCCAAGAATCGGTTTTGTTTACTCTCTTGGTCCATCCTTTGATTTAACATCAGCATTTGGAATACAGTATCAGAATCCGGATTACATTCATCTTTTTGCAACATCAACAAATAATAATTTAAAACCCAAAAAAGCTGTCACTGCAACTATAGGCACAGAGTATCTTTTCGAAAAAATAGCAGCCAAACTGATTATTGAAGGTTATCTAAAACAATACAGAAATCTTCCTGTTGAATCTTCACTTATTACAAAATTTGATATGGATAAATCTGATACGCTGCTATCAATCGGCAAGGGATTAAGTTATGGGCTTGAGTTTTTCTTTCAGAAAAATTTAACCAGAAATTTTTTCTGTACCTTTGCGTACTCGCTTTCACAATCGGAAATTGATGATTTTCGTGAAGGTCATAAAGGAGAATGGCTTCGTGCTGATTTTGACTTTCGTAATGCTGTAACAATTACCGGAGGTTACAAAGCAGAGTTGCTTCAATTTGATTGGTATAAAAACATGAAAAAAAGGTGGTGGCTGAAAGTTTTTTCTCCAGTTTTGCCATTTGCAGACCGGATTGAGATTTCCGCAAGATGGAGATTTCTTGGGGGGAGACCATATACCGATCCTGAATATGACGAAGCATTCAACAGATGGATATTTCACCACGAAAGTTTCAATCAATCCAAGTATCCTGATTATCACAAACTTGACATCCGATTTGAACGACGTTACGCTTTTGATTTCTTCCAGTTAACTTACTATCTGGACCTTCAAAACATTTACAACCGAAACAACATCTGGAATTACTCTTATTACAATGGAAATGATTTCAAAACTCCGATTTATCAACTTGAGTTTTTCCCGTCAGGAGGCATCATAATTGGATTTTAAACAACAGTATTCCTGGGAATTTCTATCGCCCGATGAAATTGAGCAAAAGTCAATAAGAGCATTACGCAACCATATCAGGCATATTAAGCAGGTTTCACCATGGTATAAAGCTAAATTAGATAAAATTGAGCCTGATGATATAAAAACTATCGATGACTTCAGGTTAATTCCTTTTACCGAAAGAAAAGATCTTGAAGAAAACCCGGACAGTTTTCATTGTGTAACAGAGGAACTGATAGTCGAAACAGTAATAACAGAAACACAAAACAGAAAACTGATACCTTTTATTCTCACAGCAACTGATCTCGACAGGATTGCTTACTATGAGGCTCTTTCATTCCACAGCACAGGCATTGATTCATCAGACCGTGCACAAATACTTGTAAATATGGACATGATGTCGAATATCGCAATGGCTTATTACAGAGGTCTGATAACACTGGGAGTAAATACCATGCGAAGCGGATTACTTCCTGTCGACACGCATAAAAACAACATACAGTCACTCTCCCCTACTGTACTTATAGGAGAACCATCCTCCCTGAAAAAACTTGCTGTTGAACTCCAGAAAATCGCTTTTGATACGCGCAACAGCAGCGTAGAAAAATTGATATGTACAGTAGAAAGCTTACGTACTCCTGATATGAATTTAAGTCCAAACGGTAAAATTCTTGAAGAGTTATGGGGGGCACAGATTTATTCAACTTATACATCTGCCGAAACATCGGTATCTTACTGTGATTGCACTGCGCAAAATGGCGGGCATTCTCATCCTGAACTGGTATTCACCGAAATCATTGATGAAAAAGGGGCTTCAGTACCTGACGGAACTACAGGGGAACTTGTAGCAACGCCACTTGGAGTAGAGGGAATGCCTCTGTTAAGGTATAAAACCGGAGATATTACTTTCGCAGTACCCGGGAAATGTCCATGCGGACGCAATTCCATACGTATTGGGCCCATACTTGGTATAAAGTCACAAATATTCAAACTTGGTGGAACTACTGTTTATCCTCTTGCGATTACAAATGCACTGGATCAGCTTGACGAAGTCAAAGATTATATTCTCATTGTTGAAAATGAATCGTCATTTACCGACCGTGTATTTCTCCATGTTGCAGCTCCGGCTTCATGTATAGAAAAAATTTCTAACCAGATAAGAACTGCTGCAAACGTCAGTTTCCCGATATTAATTTCTAATACGACAACGATCCAGGCATTACGAAAAAATCCAGGCAAAAATTTACATATACTTGATTGCAGAAAAAAAGGATAAAACTGACTACAATGGTTTTCAGGAATACAAAAGAATCAGATACTGTCATTTCTGTCATAACATTCAAAACAGTCCCGATCTTCTTATTCTATTTTTTCCGGAGCAGATCCATAAGCCGGGGTACCGAGTGAAAAAAAGATCATGTTTCAAATCAATTTCCAATTTTTTTAAAATTGGCAAAGAATATTGCAGCACAATAATTAAACGGATATTTTTCCCCTCTGTAATTTCCAATTCACCGGGATTAAACATAAGACAGAAATGCAAAAATCTGGTTATTAATGAATTGCGTGCAAACACTTCTCCTTTCAAGGCTTCAGCATCTCTTTCCACTGGTGTATTTATGGCTGTCATGCCGATTCACGGCTTCCAGGTTATTTCACTTATAATACTTACGTTTGTATTACGTCTGAATCGCCCGCTTGCACTTCTTGGTGTAACAGTTTCATCCGCACCACTTTTACCATTCTGGGTTGCATCCGGAATAGGTGTCGGAAAACTGCTCATACCACAATCAACTGCATACATGATTGTTTCGATGTGCAAATCGATTCTTCCATCAAAGGTAACATATTTCCTTGCAACGTATT
>DATGNN010000334.1:0-17588 GCA_035306725.1 Chitinispirillaceae bacterium
GATTTAACCGATTCCTTTCCGGATTCGGGATCTGTAAACCGGGCGGTTATTGTAACCTTCGAATCAGCTTCAGAACTGATAAAGGTTGTGCTGTCACCTTTCGTAGATGTAAGACCTGTGTTGTTACTTGCACTTACTTCCCATCTGATCATACTGTCATAATCTGGCTGCCATTCTCCGGTACTGTCAAACACATGACCATACAAAGTATACGAATCCCCGACTGTAACGGTATCGGAATTACCCAGTGGCTGATTTGAACCGACATCCGGCGGTCCGTTCTGTTTGTAAAGCTTCAGATTTGAAGGTGCAAAAATAATGTTTGTAGCAATCCATATATGGGATTGTGATGAGTGACGTTCAGCATAAAAAATATCCAGATCATACACTTTCCCATTCTCCAGATCTCCAATTTCATCTACATGGAAAGAAGCTTCTGTATTTTCATGTATTCCACCGAGATCGATCTGAAGTTTTCCGTCTATAAATACCCATACATCATCATCACCCTTGAACATGAAATGCATCCCTGGTTCTTTGACAAATGACCAGTGTAATTCCATTGTAAACGAATAGTTATGATCTGCACTTATTCCCTGATCCCTGTTATGATCATGATTTTCCAGTTCATGGTTCCATTCATTCCCAAACCCGCGTCCATCAAGAGGAAAGAAATTATCATTTCTGTACACATAAACGCCTTCACTAAAATCATAAGTAAACGGAAGAGAATCCCTGATTACGATGTTTTTAAAAGCAGTATCATGATCTACAGTTTTTATTCCCAGATAGGTAACCTCTTGCTGAAACTCCATCACCCAATCATCACCCTCATAGCGAAAAGGTGGGGGCGGTGCGACCGGGTCATATTCCGGTATCGTATAATCACCTTGAGCCCCATCTTCCCATGGTCTGAACCAGTATTTAATGTAATAATTCATATAGGGATTTGGACCAGATTGCGGTTTCCCGTCGGGACCAAGGACACTCTGTACCATTCCGGTACGAACCTGACCACTGTGTCGCTGCTCAAATTCAGGATTTGAACGGTCGGAATGAAAATCATAAAAAGTAACAGGAACCCATATTGTATCGGGGAATTCCTGAGAATAAACCAAACCTGCACATAAAATTACTGAATAAATCCAAAATTTTAGTTTAACAACAACACTGTTCTTCATTATTATCCCTATACTGATACCTGTAATATCAACAACTTTTATCTGATTTTAAAAAAAAGATTGATATTATTAAATTACTAATGAAAGATATAAGTTTCCCCTATTTGGGTTTAGTGGCGCCATTGTACCATATGGTTCACATACCATAGTTTCTGAAAGTAATTCCTGTTTTTGTATCTATTCCTGGGCCCGCGGATGAGCCTGTTTATAGATTTTTAAAAGCTGTTCTCTGCTTACATGAGTATATATCTGGGTTGTGTTAAGTGATGCATGGCCAAGGAGTTCTTTGACTGCGCGAATATCAGCCCCGCCATCCATCAAGTGAGTAGCAAATGAGTGTCTCAGCACATGAGGAGAACGCTTCTTTTGCGCACTGACACGGGATAATCTTTTCTCTACAATTCTCTCTATCTGGCGTCGTGAAATACGTTCACCTTTTTTATTAATAAAGAGTGGTTTGTCCGGATCTGCGTTTGAATGTACCTGAAGGTATTTTTTAAATGCTTCCAGTGCAACAGAAGTCAGCGGTACGATTCGTTCTTTTCTACCCTTACCAAATACCCGAACTACTCCATGTCTTTCATCAACAGATCCAATATCAAGCCCATGCAATTCAGACAAACGAATACCACTGCCATAGAAAAATTCAACAATTGTGAAATCCCTTAAATTCTCATTGTCCTCGGGAACAGTAACATTGAGTTTTTCTGCCTGACTTTGAGTTAAAAATACCGGAAGAGGTTTATCCAGCTTCGGACTGGAGAGAACCTTTGAAGGATTTACTGCTATATAGCCCTTTTTTAAACAATAGCGTGAAAAACTTTTCAATGCAGCTAATTTTCTTGCTATAGTCCGTGTTTTAGCCCTGCAATTACTGAGGTTAAAAATAAAAGATCGTAAAACTGTTTTTTTCATTACATCATGAATATTTTCAGGCAAGTTGCGTTCTTCAATGAACGCTGCGAACTGAAAGAGATCCCTTTTGTACGCGAAAACAGTATGCATACTGAATGCTTTTTCCTTTCGGAGATACTCCAGAAAATCATCAATTACTACGCTTAATTTAGTATTCATTCATGACCCCAAGAAATATGGGTAAACCTGAACAGCAAATTTCTACTAAATTTATCTTATCGATACATTTCAACTGCACTTATTATATATGGCTACTGTCCGGAACATTTTGCCTGTACCCAAGGAAAACACGCCTGAGGACAATTTGTTGGAGTCCAGGAGATCCAGTTTATCGACAAGTAACAGTACCTGATCTGATAATAGTATAATATATCATGTTTGCATGAATTGAAACTACTGATTTGCATAATGGCATGCAGTAAAATTTAATTTCGGGAGAAATTGAATTAGAAACCCTTCGTGTATTGCATTAAACAGCTTAATCACCGACTCGATCAAAATTATAAACGTTTTATCCAAATTTCAATACATCTAAGTTGTATAATGTGACAATATCTCAGCCAGGACATTCTCCACATTTTGACTGTGGGTCAAAATAAATAATATATCTCCCGGGAAAACAAATGTCGAACCTTTTGGTGCAATTATTTTTTCTTTTCTATTGATCATTGAAATCGTCGTGTCACTGGGTAAATTAAAGGATGATATAGTGGCATTTCCGAAATATTTTTCGTTATCAATGTGCAACTCATAAAGTTCAAGTTCGCTCTCATGAATGGTGACTAGTTCCATAACCTGATCTGGTTTAGGCTTTGCTTTTACAGTCAACTTAAGAATGTCAGCAAATTTGCCCAACGATAAACCTTGTACGATTATTGATAATGTTACAGCAAAAAATACAATATTAAATATGTTATTTGCATTTGGCATATTTGCAGCAGCAGGGTAAGTTGCTAATACTACAGGCACCGCTCCTCTGAGCCCGCCCCAACTTAAAAACAAGCGTTCTTTTTTACTTGTTCTTGTAAACATTGTCAACAAGAAAACTGTTACTGGTCGGGCTATAAAGGTAAGGATCACAAACAACACTATACCCTGAAACCAAATTGAACTGAATTCACTGGGAAAAACCAATAATCCTAATAATACAAATATTATAACGTTTCCGATTGTTGATAACGCATCGAGGAATGTTTTGACGTTTCTTTTGAATGGGAAAGTGCTATTGCCCATAACATACCCTGCAAAAAATGCTGAGAGCATGCCACTGGCACCGAGAAGATCAGCAAGACCAAAGGATAATAGAACTATTCCAAATATTAATATGTAAAAATAACCTTTGTCATTTGCTTTGGTTCTTACAAAAAGAAAGCATCCAATTTTGCCGATTAAAATTCCGATTAGAATTCCACCTGATAGCTGCCAAAAGAAGCTCAACCCTGTTTGAATTGGAGATAATACTTTAGAAGTCAAAAGCTGAATCATAAATGTAGTTAACAGTATTGCCATCGGGTCATTAGTTGCCGATTCTATTTCTGTCAATGCAGTTAATTTTACTGGCAGTGATCTGGTCCTTAGAATGGAAAAAACTGCGGATGCATCAGTAGAGGCAATTATAGCACCAATTAAAAATGCAATAGGAAAGCTATAATTAAGAAAGATTGATAAAGATACTCCTGTTAAAATTGCTGTTATTGCAACCCCCAATGAAGCCAGTATCAGTGCTGGGGCCAATACCAATTTAAGATTTTCTTTCTTTGTACCAAAACCTCCAACAAACAAAATGAAAAGTAAAGCAGTATCTGCGATTTGCTTTGCAAATGATGCATCATCAAAATAAACTAATCCCAAAACATCACTACCAAATAGAATACCTAAAACGAGTGATATTAAAATGAGGGGCAAACTTAATTTGTTTGCCAACCTCGCAGTTAAGACGATAAGAATCAGAATTATTGCAGCAATAAAATGCATTCAGATACCATCTGGCAAGTTAATGGGTGATACAATACTATATTCTTTGATATTGAGAGCAGAATGCTTCAAAAGTTCAGTTATGGTCTTATCCTGCTGTGAACTGCTAAACAACACCCAAAAAATTGCACCAATGATTGGAACATCCTCTGTAAACACAACATACTTGATCAAATCAATGCTGAACTCATCCAGTTTGTTCAAATCCTCAACAATTACAGCCAAAGGCATCTCCCGAGAAAGATAGCGAGTCAATTCAGCAATAAAAAGATCATATTTATGGGTTCCTTTATTTTGAATAAGAATTTTTTTGATAATATTAATCTTAAAATCGCGCAAAGAAAGGTACTTTCGTACTTGGGAGGCTATTGATCCTACAATAACCGGAATAGCTAAAGTCGATAGTAAGGTAAAAGAATTTGTAGGCTCAGCAGCTAAAATAATAAAACTAAAAATTGTCATAAGGACCATTGAAATTACGATATCTGTAATTTTTAAAACAAATGGTAATTTCAATAATTTGTGTTTTATGGCTGCTTTTAAAACTACTTTTTTTGGGAATTGGTCTAATAGACTATAAGTGTTTTCATTTGAATTGTTTGTAACAACAGTAATCTTCCAGTTCTGAGCTATTGTCTGGATTGCATGGAACGCTTCTCCCAATACGTATTTAGATGGTTTTTTACTATCCCAATCTATTATTAAAGCTCTTTGCAATAGTTGCAGATTGCCAATCCTTTGTTGAAATGCAGCTATTTCATTTGAAATTGCAACCGGAATCGAGATTTGCTCATTATTTTTTTTTAATTTTGTCCCATTTCCATTCTTCAATGCATCTCTTAAAGTCAACACACTAACATATTTATTTTGAAATGTTATATCATTTCTCATTAGTCATCTCCATTTTAAAGTAAACCGGACTAGTCAATCGAATTATGGCAATGTATAGTAATTACGAAATAGAGATGTACTAAATCAGGAGGACAATAGTTTCTGTATGCAGAAATTGTGAGAATTGCCGGACTGGTGAGTTTAGATTAATGTTAAAAATTTTGTAATTATAATTTAACCACTGTTTTTTGCAACCTATAAAGTTGGAATCGAAATGGTGTCCCTGTGGAGTACAAATTCTTGAATGGTCAACATTTTTTACTATGACGCTACAGATATTATCAAATTGTCCTGCATTTTCAAAGATACGCTCAAAATCTGATTCTGCTGTATCAGAAAATTGTGAGCATGATAAAGTAATACTGCCAAAAGATAGTTGCGGCAGTATTAATATCAGCAGAATATACTGTAATGGTTTAAAACGAAATCTCATACATATAAAATACATCTTGAAAAATTTTTTTCAAAGTTTGATCGCTTGCTGAGATGCAAAAAACACCTTATCATCTTGCTGGAAATGATGAGGTTTTCCGCTCCAAGCCAAATATAGTCAGAAAATAAGATAAAAAGATATTACTGATAATCACAAGAATTAATGTCACAAGAAGATAAACAATAAGGCAAACTTTCACAATTACCGCATTCTTTATGTCGGCAAACGACTGCATCTTCTTTATCCAAAATTCGTTTGTTTTTATCACTATTACCGCCGCGACAGTGGGGAATTCGAATCAGCCATTATTCACAGGCCTGTTTTTGTCTGTTCACCTGCAAATATTCAGTTCATTTGTGTACCTGGATAAACTTTTAATTTTCAGCAGAAGTAATTGTATATTTTACCTGAATGGAGATAATTAATCAGGCAAACAAGTCAGATACTCTTTGATAAGTGAACAGCTTGTATATGCCAGGAATTGCTTGAAAAGATCTCTATTAATTTGGTTTTATATTATTTTGAACACTCAATCTTATCAACAGGAGTTTCTGTGGTTAAAGGTATGATACTTGCCGGAGGATCTGGAACCAGACTTTATCCGGTTACTATTGCTGTAAGCAAGCAGCTTATGCCCGTTTATGACAAACCAATGATCTATTATCCGTTATCTATACTGATGCTTGCAGGTATAAAAGAGATTCTGATTATTACAACCCCTGAAGACCTGGGTAATTTTAAAAAACTTCTTGGAAATGGAACCCAATGGGGAATCTCTCTGGAATATGCTGTTCAGCCTCGTCCTGAAGGATTGGCACAGGCATTTATAATTGGAAAAAAGTTCATAGGAAACAACAGAGTTGCACTGATTCTTGGTGATAATATATTCTGGGGTCATGGGCTGGTTAGCAATCTCAAAGAAGCTGCAGTACAAAAAACCGGAGCAACTGTTTTTGCATATCAGGTCAATGATCCCCAAAGATATGGTGTTGTTGAAATAAAAAAAGACGGTACAGCCATAAGCCTTGAAGAGAAACCTCAGGAGCCGAAGTCCAACCTGGCAGTTACAGGGCTTTATTTTTACGATTCACGGGTTTCTCAATTCGCGTCTTCTCTAAAACCTTCAAAAAGAGGCGAACTGGAAATCACTGATCTTAACAAGATTTATCTGGAGCATGAAGAGTTAAAAGTAATAACAATGGGAAGAGGTATTGCATGGCTGGATACCGGCACTCATGAATCCATGCTACAGGCATCAGAATTTGTAGAAACCATTCAATCCCGTCAGGGACTGAAAGTATCCAGTCCGGAAGAAATCGCATTCAGATCAGGATATATCGACAGGTCCCAACTTCTTAGACTTGCTCAACCGATGAGCAAAAACAGTTATGGGAAATATCTTATTGAATTAGCAAACAGATCGGAATTATAATGGAGTTTATAAAAACTGAATTTCCAGGCCTTTTTGTTATTAAGCCACATGTATTTAAAGACCATCGCGGCTTTTTTCTGGAATCATACTCACAGCGAATTTTCCAGGAAAACGGTATAAATATCTCATTTGCGCAAGATAACCATTCACTGTCAGTAGAAAAAGGTGTACTACGAGGGCTTCATTTTCAACACCCTCCGTTTGCACAAACAAAACTGATCAGAGTTACTCATGGTGCGATTTATGATGTTGTGGTTGATTTAAGAAAAAGTTCGCCGATGTATGGCAAATGGAAAGGATTTGAACTGACTGAATCAAACTTTTTAATGCTTTTGGTACCGCAGGGATTCGCACATGGATTCTGTACATGTGAACCCAACACTGAAGTACATTATAAAGTTGATAATTTCTATTCACCGGAGCATGATTACGGGATACGGTGGAACGATCCCAGGTTCAACATCAACTGGCCGGTAAAAGAACCGGTTTTATCTGAAAAGGATTCCAGATTACCTTTCTTTTCTGATATCAAATCGCCTTTTTAGGTATTTACACCATGTAATTCCAATCGATTCAGTTCTAAGCGGCTTTCTGATTTTCTGATATTGAAGATTCATTGGAATTATTGCCCAATATTCTGTCGACATCACTGTTTTCAAGTGTTTCGAACTCTATAAGGGATGAAGCCAGCAGGTCAAGTTTACTTCGATGAAATGCCAGCAGATCAAGTGCCCTGTTTTCCTGCTCGATAATTATTTGTTGTACTTCTTCATCTATCATTCGTGCTGTTGATTCGCTGAAATCCCTTACCTGAACCAGTTCTCTTCCTAAAAATGGGTGTTCCTCCCCCTGATTGTATGTTGCAGGCCCCAGTTTCTCGCTCATTCCCCACTGACACACCATTTTTCGTGCGAGCTGTGTAACCTGTTTAAGGTCTTGCTGAGCACCGCTGGTTAATTCATTAAATACGAGTTTTTCGGATACTCTTCCACCCAATGCAACTGCGATACGTCCCAAAAGATAACTTTTACTAAGGTTGTACCGGTCTGTTTCGGGGATCTGTTCCGTTGCGCCTAAAGCACGCCCTCTTGCAATAATAGTAACTTTCTGCAAAGGATCTGTTTCTGGTAGCAACTTGGCCAGAAGAGCATGTCCAGCCTCATGATAAGCAACGATTTCCCGTTCCTGATCATTGAGTTTATCTTCCCGTTCTGCCCCAAGCATTATTTTATCCTGAGCGTCCTCAAAATCTTTATTTTCGACCCGGTTTTTACCTTTTCGTCCAGCCAGCAACGCCGCTTCATTAACCAGATTTCTAAGATCTGCTCCAGAAAAACCGACAGATCTTGAAGCGATTCTTGCCATGTCGACCGATTCATCAAGCGGAACATGTTGCGCATGAATCTTCAGGATCTCTTTACGGGCACTCTTTTGAGGTAAATCAAGCGTTATCTGCCTGTCAAATCTTCCTGGTCGTGTAAGTGCCGGATCAAGTACATCGGGCCGGTTTGTTGCAGCAATTACCACAACCGATTCATGGGGTTCAAACCCATCCATTTCAGTAAGAATTTGATTCAGGGTCTGTTCCCTTTCATCATGGCTGCCCCCCAGTCCGGTTCCACGTACCCGTCCTATCGAATCCAGCTCATCAATGAAAATTATTGCCGGTCCTTCGCGTTTGGCTGTTTCAAACATATCTCTGACCCGTGATGCACCTACGCCTACAAACATCTCGATAAATTCGGAACCACTTGTACTGAAAAAAGGAACTCCTGCTTCGCCTGCAGTTGCCCGTGCCAAAAGAGTTTTACCGGTTCCAGGCGGCCCCATAAGAAGAACACCTTTTGGAATAGTTGCACCCAGATTGGCAAATTTTCCAGGATCTTTCAGGTAATCTACAATTTCCTGAAGGTCTTTTTTTGCACTGCTTAATCCAGCTACATCTTCATAACGAACCGAACTCATCTCTTTACGAAAGCGTTTCGCCCTGGATTTCCCGACTCCAAAGATACCCCCGCCAGGCATACCTTTCATTTGAGAAGTCAATCTCTTCCCGGCATACATAAAATACCCTATTAAAAGAAGCCACGGAAATAACAAAATTAACAGGCTCGCCCACCAGGAAGACCCGTCTGTTTTTTCTGCCATCACTGTCACATTATTTTCATCAAGAACACTTAATAACTCCTGATCTTCCAGATCCGGCATAATAGTCGAAAAATACTGGTACTTAAGTGTGTCACCACTTAATCCCGTATCATGCCAGGTTTGTGAAAAACTGCCCGATATTTCGTTACCTTTAAAGCTTACCTCAGTTACATTTCCTTTGATTAACTGCTGTTTAAAAACTGAATATGGAAGCATCACACGATTTCTGGCATTATACGATCCGAAAAAATAGGAGAATATAACTGTCAGAATAAAGCCCCACATTATAAAGCGCCAAATCGAAAACTTCATTTCCGGTTGACGTTTCTGCCCTGTGATATTATCGTCTGATGCCATGCTTACCCTCAAACTTAAAACGTACTCTAACCTGTTTTCCTTAAACCAAAGGTGAGCAAAAGATATGCCCATCAGTTCCTATTTGCATAGAATTTATTCAGATATCCTCAATTTTGGATTTTGATTTCCCTCTGTTTCAACATTATTCCAGGTCTCTCCCTCCCCCCTCTTGCCTCTGTGATCCACTCCGTTATTCAGAAGCATATGGTTCAGTTTTATTTTCATTCTGATTTTCCCACCCAAACGATAGCAGTGGATCAATTCGACATTTTGTTGACCTGATTTCAAACATAATTCTGTTAATCAGGCAGCCAGAAAAACCTGTTTTTTAACCCCCGGCATTTTTGGTTGTACTTCCACATGGGGGATTTGAAATTTAATCGTAAGATTTAGGTTTTATTTTATCCTCTAAGGTAGTATTTTCTTTTTTATATAGATAAAATACCACAATTATTTTTTTGGAAACCCGTCATAATCTGACACTAAATCGTGTCATGTCAAAAAATTATATTTTATTATCCATGTGGTGTTAACTTTTCACTTTTAAGGATTATTGATGACAAAACAGGTTAAAGATCTGAAAATTTTATGTATCTATCCGCACTTTCGCAAGTTTCTTGAAGGGCATACAGAGCTGGATAAACATCTGAAGAAATATCTGGTTGGAAACTATACCATGCCACCCTCTTTGGCTTTGCCAATAATTGCAGCCCTTACTCCCGAGGAGATTGAGCTTAAACTTGTTGATGACAATATCAAGGAAAAAATAGATTACGATGAAAAAGCAGATATGGTTGCAATCAGTTGTTTTACACCTCAGGCACAACGCGCCTATGAAATAGCTGATGAATTTCGGAAAAGGAACACTACTGTAGTATTGGGAGGTATCCATCCAAGCACTGCACCCAATGAAGCGCTTCTTCATGCAGACGCTATATGTGTTGGTGAAGTAGAACCGGTTTGGAATCAGATACTTGAAGACTGTGCTAGCGGAAATCTCAAGAAAATTTACAAACCTGATAAAATTTACGACCTGGCTTCAATGCCAATTCCCAAACGTGACATTTTTAAACAGGACATTTACAGGTGGAATGCTCACCTGGTATTAACAAACCGTGGGTGCAGCGTAAGGTGTGGTGGATGTCCCATACCGGAAAAAGAGGGTACAAGGGTCAGGCTCAGACCGATTGACAATATTATTGAAGATATCAGGAGTATGCCATACAAGGAATTCTATTTTACTGATGATACCATAATGCTTCCGGGAAAAAAGTATATAAAATTTATCCTGAACCTTATGGAACGTACCCGGGAACTTGATGTATCGATTTTTGTAGCATCTACCATGATGATGATTTCGGAACCTGAATTTTACAAAAAATTACACAAGGGCGGAGTTTCCTCAATGTATACCATTTTTGGATTCGACCGCATCTCATCAAAACTGCTCAGTCCCGATTGTACACCTCAGGAGTGGCAGCAGGGAATTGATCTGGTACGGATGATTGAAGATGCAGGAATACACTTCTTTGCTTCATTCGGTATCGGTTTTGATTATCAGGATGAACGGGTTTTTGATACAATTCTGAAATTCACTGACGACAGCGGGATTGATCTGGCAGAGTTTTATATTATTACACCTTTCCCTGGTACACCTCTTGGAATTCAGATGGAAAAGGAAAACCGGATTCTTCATCGCAACTACAACTACTGGAATCATGGTAATATAGTTTTCAAGCCCCAAAATTTTACAGAACAGGAATTAATGGATGGTTTCTATCATGTTTGGAAATCATTTTACAGTGATAAAGAAGAAGAAGAGACTCTTCGTTCATTTACACTGAAAGTCCAGTAACAAACATAAATTCAAATATATCACAACTGCAGGATAATAAAAATGAGTTTAAGCCGGTATTTACAGACCCCTGAATTTTTAAACAGTATACCAGGGAAATCTCCCGATGAATTAAAATCCATAATACTGGATAAAGGTAACGAATGGTTCAGGAATAATGAGTCAGAAACGAATCGTATCCGACATAATCTTGTTCAATTCGGATTTCACCCGGATACACTCATAACGAAAGTTCAGGAACATGTTATTCTTCACTACTACGAAAAGTTGCTGCCATTGTCAGACAGTCCCGAGTTTTTTCACTCTTTTTTAAAATCTCATGTTGATTGTACCAGTGCTGTTAAGCAGCTTGAATCGTCAATATCTGACGGTAAGGGTATTATAGTGGCACTTGCCCACTTTGGAGCTGTTGAATTCGTTGTACCTTCCCTGGCAGCGTTCTCTTTGCCATTAAATGCGGTCCTTAGATTTACAACAGAACACCTCTCCGCACAGGCTCATCGAAGGGCTAAACTGATGAATGAAAGCGGATTATTCGGATCGATAAATTTTATTGAAATAGGAAAACCTGGAACTCCGGTAGCCATGCACATGGCCGCGGCTCTAAGAAGAAAAGAGATACTTGTTTCAGTTTTTGACGAAAAGACTGAGTATTCAAAACCGGTCACTATTTTCGGCAAGAAAGTATCTGGTGGTGCGGGTCTGGATAGAATTGCCAGATTTGCAAACACCCCAACTGATATTTTCACCGCTTTCATGACAAGAAACGAAAATGGTACCTACACACTCGATTTGAAAAAAATCGAACACCAGAACAGTGTTCAGAAGATGTTCGATGAACTTGAAACGATTGTTAAAGAAATAACAGAACAATGGTATTTTCTTCATGAAGAAATCCCTTTTCTGTTTTAATCAAACTGTTACCACATTATCACAAGGAACTACCCTGGAACCGTTTCAGATCTACCAGAACCGGCTTGATAAATTTACAAATAAATTACACTCAACCATGAAGTGGATCAGGTTTTTTTCCAACCTCAGATTAGCTGTTTTTATTTTCGCAATTGTATGGGGATATGTTTTTTACAGATACGGCTATTTCCATACAGCCGTTATCGGCGCATTTACAGGAATAGTTTCTTTTATTATTCTGGTATTAAAACATAACAATCTTTTTTTGAAACGGGATTTACTTCAGAAACTAATAACAATCAACTCCGACAGGATTGCCCGTTTAAACAATACGTGGCAGAATCTGAAAGATACTGGTGAAGATTTTTCTGATCCGGATCATCCAAATTCATGCGACCTTGACATTTTTGGACCCGGATCAGTTTTCCAGTGGATTGGCTCCTGCCATAGCTGGTATGGAAGAAAATCACTTGCTGAATATATTAGCACTGTACCGGACAGCGTCCATATTATCAGAGAAAGGCAGGATGCAGTTCGTGAACTTTCGCCTTTGATTGATTGGAGACAACAATTTGAGGCTGTTGCACTTAACCGCAATCTCAACCTTGACCCTCAAAACATTCTTGAATGGGCAGAAAGTAACGATTACATCATTAAATACAAAACTCTTTTCGATTTTTTTTATATTCTGCCTTTTTTTTCTTTCTTATTCTCAGCCATACTGCTTTTATTTTTTAAAAATGGCTTTTTTGCATTGTTACCTTTTGCTTTTCACCTGATTATTTTCGGATCCACATACCATTTACTGCAGCCTTTTTTAAATCGTTTCGAAAACTATGGCGAAATGTTTCTGGTTTATACAGATCTTTTCCGAAAAATAGAAAAACAGAATTTTTTTTCACCGATTCTTCGCAGACTTCATGAAACGATCGGTATATCCGGCGATACTTCAGTTGCTGTCAGAAAACTCGGTTCGATAATTTCTTCCATACAGATAAGATACAGCCCTATGGGTTATTTTTTTGCCAATTTTGCATTCCTCTGGGATATCAGATCGGTTATCAATGCAGAAAAATGGAAAAAAAAATATGGTATTTTGCTAAGAAAATGGCTTTTAACCTGTGGAGAATTCGAAGCACTTTCCAGTATCTCATCAGTGCATTTCGAGAATCCCCGATGGGTCTTTGCGGATATCACAGATTCTCCTCCATTTATTTGTGCCAAATCACTCGGACATCCTCTAATCTCTTCTGATAAGCGGGTAAGCAATGATATCAATCTGAATTCAATAAATTCAGTTGCAATCATTACCGGGTCAAACATGTCTGGTAAAAGTACATTTTTAAGAACTGTTGGTGTTAATTTGATTCTTGCCTACACAGGTGCACCCGTATGCGCCAGCCAGTTAAGCTGTTCTGTCCTTAGTGTTTATTCCTCCATGCGAATTGGTGATAACCTTGAAAATGGCATCTCAACCTTTTATGCAGAGCTTTTAAAGATAAGGAAAATCATTGATGCAGTTAACGGCGGAGAAAAGATACTGTTTCTCCTTGATGAACTTTTCAGGGGAACGAATTCTCAAGACAGACACGATGGTGCCATTGCAGTACTTAACGCACTGAAAACCGATCATACACTTGGCATTATCTCCACTCATGATTTTGAATTAAGTAAACTGGGTAAAGATCCGCAAAGCGGTTTTCTTAATTTTCATTTTAAGGAATACTACAAAGATAACAACATCCATTTTGATTATAAACTCAACAGCGGACCATCAACAACCAGAAACGCCCTTTATCTTATCCGAATGGCAGGTATCGAGATCTGAGAGTCATCATTTATCTTATTTTTCACAGCTTCTCTCATAAACAAATCAAGCAATTTAATCTTCAATTTATCATTAACAAAATCGAATTATACTGATATCCCGTAGTTTAACATAATAAAATCTATTAACCCCAAAAAGCTGAGTTGTCGTTTACCGGATACAACAGGAGCAGATATTAACCATTTCTTTACCATGGAGTTGAATGAACAAAGAGAAAATTCTTCTTGACACAGATATCGGATCTGACATTGACGATTGCATCACCCTGTCTTATCTTCTGGCTCAGCCTGGATGCGAACTGCTTGGTATAACAACAGTAACCGGAGAACCTCATAAACGGGCATCTCTTGCAGACTGGATCTGTTCACTTGCAAAAAGGCAGATCCCTGTTTTGCCAGGTAATGCAAGAGCTCTTGACGGCAGTAACAGGCAACCTGATGCGCCCCTTGTATCAGTTGTAAATAATAATGACAAACATTTTCCCAAAAACTGTCATATAGAATTCATGAGGGAAACTATCTGCAACAATCCCGGAGAAATAACACTGCTGGGTATAGGTCCCCTGACAAATATTGCAGAACTTTTTACAGTTGCCCCCCGGATACCATGTTTACTAAAAAAACTGGTAATCATGAATGGTATCTTTTATCATCAGCTTCCAGGCCTGGAAAATTTCCATTGTGAATGGAATGCATCTGTAGACCCCAAAGCAGCCTCAATCGTATATGAAACCCGGGTACCTGATCACCAGTCGATAGGAATGGATGTAACTTGCCAGGTAACGATGAACAAAAACGAAGCTCGTAAACGATTCGACCTCCCGCTGCTTGAAAACATTCTTCCTGTATTTGACAATTTCACATATCACAAAAACATTACTTTTCATGATCCGCTTGCAGCATTGACAATTTTTTATGATATATGCCAGTTCAGAAGCGGTTTTGTTGAAGTGGAAACCAGAAATAAGGGGTTTGCCGGAAAAACAGTTCTCAAAGAACAATCCACCCCGTGGCATCATGTTGCATTTTCTGTAGACACAGCACTTTTCTTTGAGAAGTTTTTTGAAACTTTTCATACATTTTCATCATAGAATTTTTCACCCTGTTCCTGAGGCTGAAAACAGTGGACAACTGGCAGGGTCTTTTCTTAATCCAAAGCCGGATAAAAAAGCATCATTTCCTTTTTACCTGAATAGTTTTAGTGATTTATTTTTTGACGATGTTATCATTTCTGGCATAAAACACAGACAATATCCCGACTGCATACTCAATTACTGTCCCCGGGTATACGGCCTTCCTGCATATAAATCCTTTTTGTAACAATATTTGAACAATAAACGTATACCGGCATCCCAAAACATCAGCATAAAAAAAAAGTGTTTAAATTCGCACTACCATACAGTATATATTGTTTAAAACTATATTATACCTTATAGAGGCGATTAAGATGCGAGTGAGCGAAAGCAGCACCTGGTACAGAAATGGATTTTCTACTGCGAAAATTATCAGATTATACACCAGACTTGCAAAAAATCTTATTTCAATATACAAATGTACAAAAAAGCATCTTAAAGGAATCGTCTGATTCAGGTACTATTCAGACAAGAAATAAGTATCTGCTAATTGTGATATTGTTCAATTGGGACAATATTTTTTACTCAGGACAAAAGGAAACAGTATGAACCTGGAAATATGGCCTGGAAAACCGTATCCCAGAGGAGCAAACTGGGATGGTGATGGAACTAATTTTTCTTTGTTTTCAGAAAATGCACAATCTGTTGATCTGCTTCTTTTTGATTCTCCATATAACTCACAACCTTCAGCAATAATTCCAGTCAGGGAAAAAACAGCTTATACCTGGCATTGTTATATTCCTGGAATAAAGCCTTCCCAATTGTATGCATATCGGGTACATGGTCCCTACGACCCGAAGAATGGTCACCGGTTTAACTCGAATAAATCGCTACTTGATCCCTATGCGAAAGCTGTCTGTGGTGCATTTAAGTGGAATAAAAGTCTTTTTGGGTATAATCCGGATCATAATGACTCAGACCTGTCTTTTAATACCCTGAATTCGGCAGGATATGTTCCCAAAAGTGTCGTAATAGACAATGAGTTTGACTGGGCAGGGGATCTGCATCCTAAAATACCATGGAATGAGACTGTTATCTATGAAGCTCATGTCAAGGGGCTTACCGCACTTCATCCATTAATTCCCAAAGTATCAAGAGGCACATATACAGGGCTTGCATCCCCTCCGGTTGTAGACTATTTAAAGCAGCTTGGTATTACTACGATCGAACTGCTTCCTGTACAGCAGCATTTTGATGATCCCAGACTTACAAAACATAAATTGATTGACTACTGGGGTTACAACACAATCGGATTTTTTGCTCCGGATTTTCGATACAGCAGTTGTGGAACAAATGGTGATCAGGTTAAAGAATTCAAGGAGATGGTGAAGATACTGCACAAGGCAGGAATTGAAGTTGTACTTGATGTGGCATATAATCATACTGCTGAAGGTAATCATCTTGGGACTACTCTAAGTTTCCGGGGAATAGATAATGCCTCATACTACAATCTTGATCCTCAAAATCCCAGATATTACAAAGATTTTACCGGATACGGAGCTAACTTTAATCTTCGTCACCCCCGAGTTGTCCAGTTTATCATGGACAGCCTTCGCTACTGGGTAACAGAAATGCATGTTGACGGTTTCAGGTTTAATTTTGCTGCTGCTCTGGCCAGGGAATTTTTTGAAGTCGACATGCTGACAACATTTTTTGAGATTATACAACAGGACCCCGTGATTTCACAAGTAAAGTTAATTGCGGAACCATGGGATCTGGGGTCCGGTGGATATCAGATAGGTAATTTTCCTCCTCTGTGGGCAGAATGGAACAGCAGATATCGCGATACTGTCAGGAAATTCTGGAAAGGTGATGACCGTCAACTGCCGGAACTTGCCTACAGATTAACAGGGTCGAGTGATCTTTTTGAAGAGACAGAAAGACGTCCGAGTTCAAGCATCAATTTTATAACATCACACAACGGCTTTACGCTTCATGATCTTGTCTCTTACAGTAACAAACATAATGGAAGTAATCTTGAAAACAACCGTGACGGATCAGATAATAATTTCAGCTGGAACTGCGGTATTGAAGGAGATACTGAAGATCCTGATATTCTGGAGCTGCGTTACAGACAGATCCGTAATTTTCTGGCAATACTGTTTTTATCACAGGGGACTCCGATGCTTCTTGCTGGTGATGAGTGTGCAAGAACCCAAAAAGGAAATAACAATGCATACTGTCATGATAATGAACTTACATGGATCAACTGGGATTCCAGTGAAAGCAAAGATGCCCTTCTTGAATATACCAGTTCACTTATCAATTTACGCCAGAAGCACCCTGTTTTCAGACGTAAACGGTATTTTCAGGGACGCAGCCTTTTTGGAAAAGAAGTCCGTGATATCATGTGGTTCAGACCTGATGGAACCGAGATGACAGATGATGACTGGAATCTGTCTTTTGTTAAAAGCCTGACGGTTTTCCTTGCAGGTGACATGCTCTCTGACGTGGATTACAAGGGACGGCGAATATTAGACGATTCGTTCCTCATGCTTTTTAATGCGCATTACGATCCAATCCGGTTTTC
>DATGNN010000335.1:0-9503 GCA_035306725.1 Chitinispirillaceae bacterium
CACAAATCGATTCACAGAACAATAATTCCGAAACAAAGTAAGTTTATACTCACATTGATTCCGATTACCTGCAATACTCATTTTCTCAGAACATGAGTTAACCAGGCATGATTAAAATCTATTTTTGCCGGTATACTCTTGTTCTGAGATCTCCTGTAATCAAGGAAGCATTTTCTGGTACTGTCAAAGGAACAATCTCAAAAGGTGATTTCCATATTTCTCCGGACGGAAAGGTAACAGTTGATCTGCAAATAAGCAAATATTCTCCAGGTATTGCAATAATTCTAATATTACTTTCAGGGTATAATTGAAAACCTGTTAATTTTGTGATTTTCTTGTTGACCAAATAAAGCTCATAAGTATAGTTTTTTGAACTTGAAAAATTAATGACAGATATATTTTTCAGGTAATTACCTGAAGCAAGAGATTTAAATGATGGATCTGGTGTAATATTTGGTGCAAAAAATGAGTTATTCCATTCTGGAATATATTGATCTTCACTTAGCTCTTTTAGTTCAAGTTTTCCCAGTGAATTAACAGGGTTTTGTGCATTTTTACAACGCTCGATACCCTCAAAACACTCCTTTATACTGTTTTTAGCATTACTACCGCTACTGAGCCAGGCAATGTACTGTTCTACAATCTTTTTCCAGGCTGATTGTTCCATTATTTTTGAACGGTTAATATCTGGAAATTTTTGCCCTGGTGCGATTTCTATCAATGACTGGGCATACATTGAAAGAGCTTCCTGAAGACTTCCTGAAGCTTCGGTTTGTTTTGCTTTTTTAAATACTGAAGATTTTTGAATCCTGGAATAAAAAATCAAACCAGCTGCTAAAGTTATAATCAAGACGAATATAATTGAAGCATTTTTCATATACATCTCCCTGAAATTTAGCAGATTATTTATGTTCAATACTTATAATATACATCACTAACAGCCCAGAAAAATTTTTTACATCAGGTACCGGTTCTCACAGGCACATCTCACGTCTATTAATCGTCTCCATTCAGATATAATCTCTTTTCTGCAGCTTCCATGGTTTGAGAAATAAGTGTTGCTATTGTCATAGGTCCAACTCCACCGGGAACAGGCGTATAAGCACTGCAAACAGATATACAATTTTCCAGATCTACATCTCCAATATTTCCAGGATGATATCCTGCATCCACAACAACAGCTTCCTTTTTTATCCATTCACCTCTTATAAATTTTGGTTTCCCAACAGCACCAACTACAATATCAGCATTTTTTATAATATCCTGAAGATCTACTGTCCGGGAATGGCAAATAGTAACAGTTGCGTTTCGGTTAAGCAGCATCATTGCCATAGGTTTTCCCAGTATTGGGCTTCTTCCGACCACAACCGCTTTTTTTCCCTCAACATTTATTTTATAATGATCCAATAATTTCATTATTCCTGCTGGAGTAGCACTTCCATACGCAGACTCTCCCATAGACATTCGACCAAATCCCAAACAGGTTACACCATCAACATCTTTATCCAGTGCGATTTTATCAAAAGCTGCCCGTTCATTGATTGCTGATGGTACCGGATGCTGAAGAAGAATACCAGATACATCCGCATCATTATTTAATATTTCAATGCGCGCGATAAGTTCGTCTGTTGTAGTTGTTTCAGGAAGTTCGATCTTTCGGGATTCTATTCCTACCCTTGCACAAGCATTGCCTTTCATTCTGACATACGTTGCAGATGCCGGATCATTTCCAACAAGGATTGTTGCAAGTACAGGTGTTTTCCCACCGGTTGCCTGTTTAATTTTTTCAACCCGGATTTTTATTTGCGATTCCACCAGCTTAGACAAAGCTTTCCCATCAAGTACTATTGCTTCAGACATTACACAAACCTCCATCTCCTGTTTCGATTTGAGAACAAAATAATTCATGTATTCAAAATATTTGTATCACTAAATAATAATTGTTTTTTTCTATCCGGATTTTCCGAACGGATCATTTTTTTATTTTTTATGCATATAAAAACAATCTGTTACGAATGTTGATCTGAGTGATAAAAACTCCCAAAAAAATCGACCAAATAGATCACTGAACTTAGGTAAATGTAGAACACAAAACTTATTTTCGTTTCAAATGGTATTGAAAACAGTTCTATGTTGTTCAAATTTGTCCTTAAAAATTAATCTACCTGGAAAATACAAAGATGTTAATTGAATTTATTTATCAGAAAACAAATCTCTATTTATTAAATAGCCGGCTTTTCAGTACTGGTATAGCAACCGTAATTTCGTTTGGATTAGCTATTTCTTTGTTTCCCTTTTATATAAGTTTTTTACGAAAATTTCAAATGAACTCCGATTTTGAATCTAAAGACAAAGCTGTTCAACCAGTAATGCCTGCAGGAATACTTTTTTTATTTATAGTAATCGCTACAGCTCTCATAACTGTAAGATTTAATTCTTACGTGATTTCATCTTTGATTATTTATGTTTTTTTTGGTATAATAGGAGCAATTGATGACATCGCCAAAGTTGTTAATAAAAGAAGGGTTATCAGGGGAGAGATAACCAAACAACAATATCAGTACAAATCTGATGGAATTTCTGCCAGCCTTAGACTTTCTTTATACTTAATAATTTCATTGATAGTAGCAATTATTGCTTATGAGTATATACCAAATATTAACGGAACCATCAATCTGCCGTTTATCAGTATTACTAAAATATTCCCATATCTTCCAGTCTGGTTATTTATACCTTATATGACACTTACTATAGCGATTTTAGCTAATGGAGTAAATTTCACTGATGGATTTGATACGTTAGCCACAGTACCATCTATAACCTGCCTGATATTTGTTGGGGTTATTTCTTTTATATCCAGTAATGTTTTATGGAGTTCATATCTGCTTATTCCATATATTGAAGGCGGACTCCAGGAACTGCTGCCTCTTATTGGTGCAGTAACAGGCACTCTTTTGGCATATCTCTGGTATAATTCACCTCCTTCTACTATTATCATGGGCGATTCCGGTTCAGTTGGCCTTGGGGGTTTAATCGGAATTCTGTTTGTTTTTACAAAAGCAGGTTTTTATCTGCCTATTGTGGGCTTCATATTTCTTCTTGAGTTTGTTTCTGTTTTTATTCAGATCGGTTATTTTAAAATTACCAGGAAACGATTTTTTTTAATGGCACCTATTCATCACCATTATCATCATAAAATGAAAAAAAGTGGACTATATGGAGGAGATTTCCAGATAAAATCGAAAATCATGTGGCGATTTCACATTCTTTCGGTAGTTTTGTTGGTTTTAGGACTTGTATTATTCCTTAAAATCAGATAATATTAATATCTATTATGGTTACAGATCCAAATACTAATTATACCTCACCAGCAGGAAAGGATTTTACTTTTGCTGCAGCCCGTTTTGCTGGAATCAATCCATCCAGCAGAGTACTTGATATGGGATGCGGTTATGGTGAAGGTGCGTGTAATCTTGCATCTGAATTTCGCTGCAAAATCACCGCTTGCGATATCAGTAAAGAAAATCTGGACCTGGCCCGAGAGGCAGCTGAAAAGCGTAATGTCAGCCATCTCATTTCATTTGAACAAGCTGATATAATAAAATCTGACTACTCCAGAAATCCTTATGATTTAATAATTGCTGAGGGTGGAGTCCTTTCTTTCATTTCCAGACGAAAAGGATTATCTAAGGCCGGTTCCTGGCTTGTCCCAAGAGGATGGCTAGCTTTTTCTGATCTTATTATGCTGTCTGATAATGCTCCCGATGAAATCAGAGCAATTTTTGAAGATGAAACTTACCATTATGAAACAGAATCTTCATATAGAAATCTTATATCTGAACTGGGTATGGAGATACATTTCATGTGTCTTGTACCTGTAAGTGGTTGGGATAATTATTATGCTCATATGGCCAGGCGTCTTGAGGATAACAAAGGTTTTTTTTCTGATAGAAGAATTAAACTGGCATTTCACAGGGAAATTGACGTTTTTTATCGTCTGAAAGGGTTTCGTTACGTTGGTTATCTTTTTTGTGTAGTCCGTAGAAAAACATAAGATCCGAAACCATTTAATTTACTATCTAAGAAGCGACATTCTTTATGAAAATTTTTTTTGGGTTTTAAAAGTAATACCAGATTGATTCATAACCATCAACATTTTCTTTATCTCTATACAATCTCAACAAGTAATCATATATAGGTACATCGGTATATAAGTAATCGTTTTCGAATGACAATCGAGAATCCCAGGGATAAAAACGGTAAACCCGTTTACCATCAGGCAGTATCATGACCAGTTCATGATCCTGTCCTGCGCGCAAATGAGATTTTCCCAATCTTGGCACATTGAAAACCGGTTCATCTGTACGAACCAGGCCAGGAAGAAGCCTGGCTTCCTCTTTTCGTTCCTGCTCAATTCTTGCAATTGGCACCCTGAAATCAATAGTTTCTTCTTTACCTTTGGTATTAAAACCATAATAGGGATCAATCCCTGATATTTTCAGATTTGCCCTTAAAAAAGATGATTCATATCTTAAACTGTTAAAATAAGTGAATACCTGCTGATTATAAATGTTCATCCCTGCTCTTTTTATTAACTTTACTGCATCAATTACCTCAGGGGTGATCTCCATGGAATGTTCAAAATGAGTTATAATAGCAATTTCCCTTTTTCCCCATTCATGATATGATTCAAGTATTGAAATTAAATTTTTTGTAAATCTACAAGGTACTGTTACCAGAGTACGTGTCCCGATTCTGATTCTTTCAATATGATCAATAGAAGCAAGCTGATCGAATAACCATTTAATTTTTTCATCACCGAGTGTAAGCGGATCTCCTCCGGTAACAAGAATTTCATGAATCTCGTTGTGATCTTTAATCCACTGTATTGCATTTTCCATTTTTTTTCTGGAAAATGAAGCCTGTTTAATACCTTTTATTTCCCAGTTTCTTTGACAATAAACACATATTTGTGGACAGGAATCGTAAGGTTTAAGTATGACAATCTGGGGATATCGCCTTGTAATTCCTGGAATCGGGCTGGTGCTTTTTTCATCCATAAAATCATGATCCAGACCATATTTTTTATTTTTTATGATCTTTTTGCAATAAGCTTCAGATGGTAAAACCTGTGCCCGAATTGCCCTGTCGAAAAAGGTTTTTCCTGTTTTGTTGAATAACGACAAGTAATAAGGTGTAATCTGAAAAGGTATTTTAGCTTCTTTTGCAAGTTTCAAACCTGAGATTTCATCTTCTTCAAGATATACAAGAGATAGCAGAGTTTCAATTTTTGAGATTATATGGGATAGATGCCATTGGTAATCAAACCAGTCGGATTTATCAGTAGAACCGAAATAATTTAAGATTTCTGTTCTCATTTCATCCCGTTTTTTACTGATATCCTGGTCTATGCCCCGTTTGAAACGGGAATATCCTGAACTTACTTTTTTTGAGTAATATTTAAGTCGTTTTGGCCGGGCACTTATATAAATTGTACCAAGGTGATTTTTTTCATTTTCAAACATTAAATCAAACCTGGCATTAATTCCTCTGAATAAATAAACAAATTCACTTAAAAATCCCTTGCTGATCAATTGCAATGGTTCTTTATTACCCCGAGCAAGCTCATAAAGTACAGAAAAAGCTGAAAAACTGGTGGCTTTTTCATTTTCTGACAGAAAAATATTGCTTAAAATCCTGATACACTCTTTTGCCAGATTTCTTTCAATTATATGATAATTTGCTTCAGGATACTCTGCATCAAAATAATGTGTCTCTTTATGATTCAAATATTTGAATACTTCAATACGTGCAGATGAAAGCGATTCTGAATTTTTTAAAATCGTGTAAATAGAACTGTCTGAAGCCCACACTTTTTCCAGCAATGCATTATTTGATAATTTGAGAATTTTTGTAATAGGTTTCATACAATTAAAATTATCTAAAAAGAAATAGTTCAAATGCAGTCGACTTTATGTCGAATAGCCCAAACCATCCGTTTTAAAACAGAAATGGTTTATCATTAAAATTGAATTTAACCCCTTTGGCTTTATCAGAAAGTTTTCCTTATTCGCTTGCAGCTAGGCGACTGCGGGGATAGTACGCCTGAAAAATGAATGGTTTCAGCCATCACCAAAAGAGATACTAAAAAATCAACAATAGAAAAACAGATCCGTTTTCCAATCATATTTGCGTCTAAAAAGATTTTTTGCAGCAATTTCTTTTCAAATTACGTTCTGGCAAACTGAAAAGGGAACTTTTTTGTTTTATTGGGGAATGGATCTGATAAAATACGCTGTTAAAAGTCCGTTTTAATTTGATTTATGACATAAAAACAAGATTCAGGTTTCATTTATGGCATATTTTTTTTGGTCAAAGTGCTTTAATATATTAGATACCACCATTTCAATCATTTCATTTTTGACCAGTATATATAACACATCACCAGGAAATATCTTTGTAGAACCTTGAGGTGCAATGATTTTTTCATTCCGGTTTATCATTGTGATTGTTGTCCCCTCTGGTAATCTCAAAGATGAGATCAGTATTTTCCCATCATATAGCTCCTCATCAATTTGTAATTCTATTAATTCGAGGTCGGATTTGTGCAAAGTAACAAGTTCCATAATCTGTTTAGGTTCCGGCTTTGCTTTAACAGCAAGTCTCAACCAGTCGGCAACTTTTTTAATAGAGGACCCCTGAATAACCATTGATAGTACCACTGCAAAAAAAACTATATTGAAAATTCCCCTGGAATTCTCAATTCCTGCAGCAAGCGGATATGTTGCCAAGACAATTGGAACAGCCCCTCTTAAGCCGCTCCAACTGATAAATACTTTATCTTTAAAATTAAACTTACTGAATAAAGTACAACATAATACAGATAAAGGACGGGCAATTAAGGTCAATGTTATAAATAAAAATATCCCCTCCAGATAAACATTGCCGAATTCATGGGGAAAAACAAGCAATCCAAGCATTACAAATATGACTACATTTGCTATTGTTGATATAGCCTCCAGAAGTGTAGACAATGTTTTTTTGTATGGAATATTTGAATTCCCCATAAAATAACCGGAGAAAAAAGCTGACAACATTCCACTTGCATTTACTAAATCTGCCATTCCATATGAAAACAGTATTACAGAGATTAAAAAAACATAGAAATAACCTTTATCTAATACCTTGACATATTGAAACAAGATACCGCCCGCTTTCCCGGTAACTATTCCAACAATTATCCCTCCCGAGATTTGCCAAAAAAAAGATCCGCCAATAGCTAATGGATTAGTCGTTTGTGCAACAACAAGTTGAACAGCAAATAATGTTAAAACGATTGCCATTGGATCATTTGTAGCAGATTCTATTTCGACCATTGATGAGAGCTTTTTATCCAGGGATCTGGATCGTAAAATTGAAAAAACCGCTGCTGCATCTGTGGATGATATTATACACCCAATTAAGAAAGCATAAACAAGGTCATATTTTAAAAAGATAGACAGAGAAAGTGCTGTTATAATCGCTGTAATTATAACCCCGATTGTTGCCATAACCAGAGCTGGTTTCAAAACTGGTTTTAATTTATTTTGATCTGTACCGAAACCGCCAATAAATAGAACAAAAATCAATGCAAAATCTGCGATTTGCCGTGCCAGCAATGCATTGTCGAAATAGATTATTCCAGCTACATCACTTCCAAACAAAATTCCGGCAAACAGAGAAATAACAACCAGTGGAACACGCCATTTATTTGCTAATCGTGCAACAAGAACTATGGCAAGTAAAATCAATGATGCGATTAAATACACCGATACCCCTTTGGAAAACAGGTGTTTAATTTGGTGTGCAACTAAAACGTCTTATATGAATTATTATGTTTTTATTTTACATCCGAACCTGATTTGTCTGAGTATAGTTGGATTTTCTTTGATATTATAAAGTTATAATTCTGGTGCGTAAATAAATACATCACAAAATTTTCCTCAAAAGTCCGAACCGGTCCCTTCATTTTCCCATACAATCTTGAACTTGCACACTTTCTTCTATAATTGTAGAATCGATATAACTCTAATGGGTCCTCAGTTTTGCTGCTTAAAAAGATAGAATCCTTACCAAGAATGTTTTTTACCTCTTCACAGTTTATATTCTGTTTTCCATTGTTTAACAGATAATTTTTTACAAAATTCAATTCTTCATGCGGCAATCCAAACAAGAATTCCTCAAGAGCTGATGTCTCATCCGATACAGAAGTTGCGTAAGTTATATAGTCTTTGCATATATTGTCAACATTCTGGAATAAAGATATATACTCATGTGTTCCCAGTAATGTACCAAATACCGGAACAGAACGCTTTCTTGTCAACCACATTTTTCCAAGTTCTGGAATAAATGTTACTTTATCGGAAAAAATCCATTCTTCCCATATATTTGCCAATGCTTTTGTTACTTTTTTTAAAACAATTGTATTGGATGCGTTATTCAGTAGTTGCAACAGTACTTCTTCTGTTAAAATAGAGAGCAAATAGTTTATTATAAACTCAAAAACCTGATTTTTAACCTCTGGATTTTCATTTTCCCGGCAAGTTAAATGGTAAACCATATACATCAAGTTGATTTTCCCTATAATAAGACACTTTCCGAGAAGTGCTTTTGTAGGAAGAACAAACATATCTTCATTGGAGTATTTCCTGCCCAGTTCGGTAACCAGTGTTTCTACATTTCTTTCCTGGCCGGCAATCTTGCTGCTTTCGATTATTCCGGGGTATAAAATAAATGCACCAGCCTGACAATTAAGAGCAGTAAGGTTTTTGTTCAGAAGATGATAATCATTAAACCGGCTTTCAATAACCAGTTTTTCCAGAACTTTATTGAAAAGCTTTTTTTCACAATCAGACCATATACTTTTGTTTTTCATAATCCCCGATCTTGAAAATTTAAGCTACACCATATTTGACTACAGATAAACAACGCAAATTGCCCTGCTTCTGTTTTCGGGGAAAGATATGCAGAAAGCATGCCAACTTCAGTTATCTTGTATTTTATTTTTATCTGCTCAATCCTAAAATAGAAGTCAGGAGCATTTTGGTGCCATACAGGATCATACTACTGAAAGACAGATTCACAAATTGTGTTAAATGCTCCTGGTAACAGATTATTATGCAATTAATTATGGTACGGATTACTTTCTTGTTTTAATTAGAAGCCATCAAAACATCAACATGTTTTGATAATAATCCTATGATTATCAATTTAAATTGATTTTTCATTCTTGCAGTTTATTTCCGTTGTTTTAACTGTTAGTTAGTTTCTGTTCAAAATGACTAAATGATAAAAAAAGGGAATTTCCTAATGTATTTTATAATAAACAAAAACAAAAACAAAAAACAAAAGGAATTCCCTATGAGAAAAATAATTGATTTCCAACCCTGTTTCTTCTTTAATTTGCATAAAAGTTCAAAAATTGTAAGTAAATATCAGAAAAAATACAATGCGATTGACACACT
>DATGNN010000336.1:0-2870 GCA_035306725.1 Chitinispirillaceae bacterium
AGAAGATGCACAAATTGCAGTAGAAATGCTTAGATCAGAAAATGTCGAAAATATTTTAATGTTAACAGGAGATAATAGTTTTGCAGCAAAACAGGTTGCAGATAAGCTGGGTATCTCTTCATATTATGCAGAATTATTACCCGAAGAAAAAGTAGCAGCTTTTGAAAAAATTTCCAGAGATTACATGAAATCTGGAAAAACAGCTTTTGTTGGAGACGGGATAAATGATGCACCGGTTCTGGCCCGGGCTGATGTAGGTATTGCCATGGGCGCATTAGGTTCAGATGCTGCAATTGAGACTTCTGATGTTGTGCTTATGACTGATCATCCGTCGAAAGCTGCTGAGGCCATCAAAATAAGTAAAAAAACCCGTGTAATTGTATGGCAAAACATTGTTTTCGCTTTAGCTGTTAAAATATTCTTTATAAGCTTTGGTGCATTCGGACTTGCTGGAATGTGGGAAGCCGTTTTTGCAGATATGGGTACTGCCATAATTGCTGTTCTAAACTCTTCAAGGGCTCTTCGTATAGCCAAAAACCTTCCTTCCGATTACCTGCCGCTTTCATGAATACCTGATTTTTGATCACCCGGACTCTTTTTGAATACAAGAATTTCACCATACAGGTATTTTAATTGACTGACATGTAAAAATCTTTTCGAGGCTGACTCTGTTAATTGAATCAGACAGTACGTCACAATCCTGATCAGTCAACTTTTTTTCAATCTTTTAGTTTTTAATCTGTTTGCAGTTACTCATCATGAGTAACTACAAACAGGCCGGATACACTGAAATATATAGTTTTGAACTGTTTGCTATGAAATGAGCACTTTAAATCAGTAATGTCTGTTAAATTTTTACATTGTATAAGCTGGCTGCTGTCAGGAGCGTTTTTTTTCGTAATTCGTGAACTATGATTTCTTCGAAAACATCCCTATATTAATTCCATAAAAGCTCCTGATCGCAAAGTACCTGTTTTTACCGTATATTACACTTTGAACCAGCTGTAATTTCATTAATTTAATTATGGATTAATAATTTTGTTTATTAATTTACAATTATGCAACATACATTAATTAATTTTACTATCTAAGCAGGAAAACCTGGTTGTTACAAATGCTTTTTATCTGAATAGAGGTATTAATTTACTGTTCATTAATTATTCGAGATAAAAATAAATAAATCTGTTCGAAACTGTTTAATTGGTGAAAAAGGGTAGTGATGCCTGAATTTTTCCGCAAAAATCTTCTTTTTTTAATAACTCCGGCTCTTATTATTGGAATTATTATTCCTTTCAATGTTAAGAAGGATATGGTTATATTTCCTGGTAAAAACAGTATGTATCTGACTGCGTATTCAGATGAAAAGGGTAGGGATGATACAGACACAAGCTTTCTTCTTCAAACTTCAGATTCTACCAGGACAACTATTTCAAAGTATGTTTCAGACAGTAATTACATAGATATCGAGTACAAAATTGGAAGTAAAAATGTACATCCTTTTGCTGGTTTTCAATGGATACTAAGATCGGGACAGCCGTATATTGATATCTCAGATTATGATCATCTTACACTAACTTTGCATCCCAATACTTCCGAAGACGTGATTATACTGATTCTCCAGTTTTTTGTGGATGGGTTTTCCAAACCTGCAGACAGGATGACATGGCAATATCTGTCTAAAGAACTGCTGATTAAAGATAAAAAATATACATATACAATCCCTTTATCTGAATTCAAAACACCCCTGTGGTGGTATAATCAGTTCAAAATCACAGAAAAAGACCTTGGCAGACCGGATCTTTCCTTTTTGGGAATGATTTCGATTCAGGATGGATCTGGTGCAATAGGTGAAACAAAAAGGATTGTTCTTAATGACATCAGGTTTAAAAAATCAGGTGGATTGTCTACTGTATTGAAACTGTTAAGTATTTTAATGATATACTACCTTGTTTTCTTTTCAGTTATTCTGTTTCGAAAATTCTTTAAATCCAAACCTGAACAACCAGTTACAATCCCCTATCAGGTATTGCCGATAGAAGAGGAAAACAATGATGATGCACCAAGAGTTTTTGAATATCTCGGCAGTCATTTTTCAGATCAGACTTTATCTCTTTCAAGGATTAGTACAGATTTGAATATTTCAGGTAACAAGATTTCTTCAATAGTCAAAGAAAAATATCATATGTCTTTTCGCCAGTACCTCAATACTATTCGAATAGCTGAAGCGAAACGGCTTTTGCAGGAAACTAAAATGCAGATATCACAAATCGCTTATAAGGTCGGGTATACGAATCTTACACATTTTTCCCGGACATTTAAAGAAATCACCTCTGTTTCTCCCAATACATTCCGTATGGATCGGTCTGAATTCAGGGAAGAATCTTTAACGAGAGAATCAAATTTGGAAACAGATGATCCGGAGTATTAAATTTGACTTACTGGCGAACCTGTTCAAAATAATTCATTCAACAGGTAACTTCTGGAACAAGAGCTGAAAAGAATGTTTTGAAAACTTGTTTTCGGCAATATTAAATATTGTTAATTGTTTAAATTAATTATGTTCAGGTTTTTGTTATTTGCAGATCCACAAACAGGTTGTCCAGGTTAATCTAAAAGGATTCTGGATTGAACAAAAACCGGTTTTTCACAAGGAACAGTTATGGAGATAAAATTCTGGAACAAACAGATTGAAGTAATAGACCGAGATTCTCTCAGTAAACTTCAGTTAGAACGGCTCAGAAAAACTGTAGAAATGGCTCTCAAAACTACTTTTTATAGAAAAAGACTTGCTGAGGTTCAGATAAAATCTGTTGATGATATACGGACTCTTGATGATATTAAAAGAATTCCATTTACGACAAAAAATGATC
>DATGNN010000337.1:0-4508 GCA_035306725.1 Chitinispirillaceae bacterium
CAGATACATTTTTAATAATTTCTGATTCTGCTTCAACCAGGACTGTTTCGATTTCAAAAAAATATTTAATCACTTTAGTCTTGATATTCATGATTAGTTTAGGAGGACTTACAAAATATTTTTTTTTATCGGCTCTAACCCTGGAAAATAAAATTTTACATAAAATTGAAAAACACAAATATCATCGACTTAAAAACGACGAATTCGTTTTAAATCAAAATTTAACAGAAGCTATCCGGAAATCATCAATTAAATCAACCAATGACAGAAATCAATTTCTGCAAACCGATTTCACCATACTTATAGATTCCAGCAATTACTCCGGTCCTATTTATCCTGTTTCTTTATCGTTTCCAAAATCTATTGAAAATAAAAATGACATTGGTGAAGATGTTTTCCATTTTGATAATATTGGCTTTCCTATAGAAATACCCGCATTTATTTGTCCTGCAATGGGACGATTCTCCTCTTTTTTTGGGATCAGAACCGATCCCGTATACGAAGGGTCTGCCTGGCATAATGGAATTGATATAGCCGGACTTCTTCTTTCTCCGATACTCTGTTCTTCAGACGGAATTGTTGTTTTTGCAGGAAACAAACCTCGTTGGGGCAACGTGGTAATAATAGACCATTTCGGAAATGGTTTTCAGTCTATTTATGCTCATTTATATGGGTTCAGGGTCAAAAAAGGTGATACGGTCAGTTCAGGCTACAGAATAGGACTGCTGGGAAATACCGGAAAAAGTACAGGCCCGCATCTTCATTTCGAAATACGTTATCTGGGAAAACCTGTTGACCCACTTCCATTTTTGATTCCCGATGAGGTCGTGGTTGATTAATTCCAGTTTTTCATCAAGTTACTATTTCTGGAAACGTTCAAATTATATGCTTTGGAAATCAGTGTGTGTTTTTATTATCTTTCTCGATCTCATGAATTCAATATACCTGTCTGATGGCACACAAAAATTATTATATCATACCTGTTTGCTGTGAGTATGTTTCAATAAACAATATATTTTTTCTTCTCACCCGGCAAAAGCTGATATGAATATGGCAAATCGATGCTTTCAGGATTCCCTGACGCAACAAAGGAGTATTGTTTTAAATGAATATTACCGCTCAACTAATTGAGGACTTCAAATTACAACCTTTTCAGGTTCAAAATACAATTTCATTGTTTGATGAAGGTGCAACTGTTCCATTTATAGCAAGGTACCGTAAAGAACGAACTGATTCTCTTGATGAGATTCAGATTCGCGATCTTCTTCATAAATACACCTACTACAAGGAGCTCGACGAAAGAAGGTCGACTATACTGGAAAGCATCCGCTCCCAGGACAAATTAACTCCTGATCTGGAAAAACGAATTAATAAAACACTTAGCAAAACTGAACTTGAAGATCTTTATCTCCCATATAAACCTAAACGTACAACCAGAGCAACTAAAGCTAAAGATGCAGGTCTGGAACCATTCTCTCACTGGCTTGCAGAGCTTCAGGATTCTCAAGCTGACATTCTGATCAAGGCAACAGAATTTATCAACAAGGAAAAGGGGTATGATACTCCAGAAAAAGTATTGGCAGGTGCCCGGGATATTCTTGCTGAAGAGCTATCTGACAATGCTGATATCCGTAAATGGATGAGAGAACTGGCCATTGAAGAAGGTTTTATTTTAAGTGAGGTGAAAAAAGATTATGAAGGCAAGAAAACCAAATTTGAAATGTATTATAATTACAAAGAAAAAGTAAGCACACTCCCGTCGCATAGAACTCTTGCGATGTTGAGGGGTGAAAGAGAAAAAGTGCTTCGATTATCACTTCTTATTCCTGAAGAATCGGCCAAGAATCACCTGACAAAGCAATTAATTAAATTTCCACAAAGTACTGCCGCACAACAACTCCAGCTTGTTGTAGAAGATTGTTTTAATCGCCTTCTTTTACCTGCAACCGAAACCGAAATACGTAAAGAAATAAGGAATAGAGCCGACTCTGAAGCAATAAAGGTTTTTGGAGAAAACCTTGAAGGCCTGCTGTTATCCGCACCAGCTGGACGTAAAGCAGTTATTGGTGTCGATCCGGGCTTTCGTACTGGCTGTAAACTTGCTGTTATTGATGATACCGGAAAATATGTTGAACATGCCACAATTTATCCTAACCCCCCACATAAAAACACCGATGAGGCAAGCGCAGTAATCTTCTCTTATTTCCAAAAATATGATATTCGACTTATAGCAATTGGTAACGGAACCGCCAGCAGGGAAACTGATGAGTTTGTAAAAGGGGTTATAAAAAATATTCCTTCCGAAAAACGCCCCGTAAGTGTAGTTGTAAGCGAATCAGGTGCTAGTATATACAGCGCATCAGATGTAGCTGTCAAGGAATTTCCGGACCTGGACCTTACAGTAAGAGGGGCGATTTCAATTGCCCGAAGACTTCAGGACCCACTTTCTGAACTTGTAAAAATTGATCCTAAATCTATTGGAGTCGGGCAGTATCAACATGATGTTAATCAGACCAGACTCAAAAACTCCCTCGATGAAGTAGTTGAAAGCTGCGTAAACCGCGTTGGTGTTGATGTCAACCTGGCATCTGTAGAACTTTTGAAATACGTGTCCGGTTTGAATCGGCTGATTGCTTCCAATATTGTTTTACATCGTAACCAGCATGGCGCATTTGATTCAAGGGCATCCTTATTGAAAGTTCCAGGTATGGGAGAAAAAAAGTTTCAGCTTGCTGCCGGATTCCTGAGAATTCCAGGATCTTCCAATCCCCTCGACAACTCATCTGTTCACCCGGAAAGGTATGAACTGGTCAATAAAATGGCAGATGAACTGAAAACAAGCGTACATCACCTTATTGGTAATTCGACTCTGATCAGGTCTATTGACAAGAACAGATTTGTTTCTGATGAAGCTGGTCTTCCTACAATTGAAGATATTCTGCTGGAACTTGTAAAACCCGGACGTGATCCCCGTGAAGAATTTCGATATGCAAAATTTGATGAATCTGTTATGGAAATCAGCGATCTTAAAGAAGGTATGTTGCTTGAAGGTACTGTAACCAATGTAACTAATTTTGGTGCATTTGTAGATATTGGAGTACACCAGGACGGACTGGTACATATCTCGGAACTCGCTGATAAATATGTAGACGACCCCAGGAAAGTAGTTAAAGTCGGTCAGGTTGTGAAAGTAAAGGTTTTAAAAGTTGAACAGGAACTGAAAAGAATAGCATTGTCTATGAAATTAGAAAACTCTTTCTCGGGACACGGCAAAAAACACTCTGATAAAAATCGTTCTGAAAGAACACCTTCAGACCGCAATGCCCTTGCAAAGAAGTTTTCCGTTCAGAGTGATAAAAAGCCAAAGCTTAAAACAGTTAAACCAAAATTTAATATCAGGCAGATAATGCCCTGAAATTAAATCCTTTTTCCCAAATACCCTTTCTCTTTTCCGGGAAATATGTACTTGTTCTTGCAACATTTTTGCGTAGTCTCAAATCAGACAACAAAAAACAGAATGTAAGGAAGTCGATTCTATTCAGATTCCATTAATAATATCAGTATGCATCGTTCCATGAAAAACAATCATTTGACAAAAACATTCTATTTTGACTGAATAGTATTGTATGCAGATAAAAGAACAACAAGAGTAGTAGATATAACTGATACCAGAGGAACTACTATGGTAGTAAAAACTCTGTTCTGTTGAGACACAGGAACAACAATGATGTCACCCTGTTTTATATTCTCGCCATCAGATGTCTGAAATACATCTGAATATTTTGTAATCACATAGATATTGGATTTATCAGCCTTTCGACTATAGCCACCAGCCTGTTTAATATAATATTCCTTTTTTGCATCCGGTTTATATTCAATACCACCAGCCCTTTTTACCTCACCGCTTACATAAACATGTTTTTCAATTTTTGGTATAAAAATTCTGTCATTGTTTTCAAGTATCAACTCTGGATTTTCTTTCAATAAGAACAACGTATAATCATTTGCCGCACTTGACTTTTGTAACGATGAGCCGAGTTCTGGTCTTACTGAAGTAAAGTTAACTTTTTCTGACAACATTTTTGCGCTTCTTATAACTACTGCTCTGTCTTTATCTCCAAACTCTGTAATATTGCCCGCCATATCAAGCACGTCTTCTGCTAATGTACGACTTTTAATTATTGGATAAACACCTGGTTTTTGTATTTCACCTCCAACAGAAACATAGTAAACTTCATTGTAGTTCTTTTTTCGCGGGATTATTACAAGATCCTGATCTTTCAGGGTGTATTCTGAATCCTTATCCAAATCAAGATGAAGAATTTTCCTGTTTGAATTTTCATCTGAAGTTTGTATTATGATCTTTCCAGAATCGGCTGATGCATCCAAACGAAAAAGCGACAAAAAATCTTTGAGCTTTTCATCCGTTTTTATTGGTATCCAGTCAGTATTTCTTTTTACTGCACCTGTTAACAAAACCTGTCTTGTTACAGGCTCTAATAATATGT
>DATGNN010000338.1:0-29596 GCA_035306725.1 Chitinispirillaceae bacterium
ATAGATCGCAGGTTGAACCAAATGTATGATGAAGGAGTACAATTTGAAACCAATGTTAATATCGGAAAAGATATCAGTGCACGATATCTCAAAAAAACTTTGACGCTATTCTAATTACTATGGGAGCAGGTGAACCACGTAATCTTGATATTGAAGGCCGAAAATTGAATGGGGTTCATTTTGCCATGGAATATCTGATTGAATCAAACAAGCTAATTTCCGGTGAAATAGCTGCATCACAACAAAAAATCAATGCCAAAGGGAAAAACATACTGGTTATTGGGGGTGGCGATACAGGATCTGATTGTGTAGGAACAGCAAACCGGCAGGGAGCTTCACAGGTTTATCAATTTGAAATCATGCCTAAACCACTCGAATGGAAGGAATCGTGGAATCCCAACTGGCCGTACTGGCCTTTAATCCTTCGTACCTCATCGTCGCATGAAGAAGGCTGCAAAAGGGACTGGTCCGTACAAACGAGCAGATTTATCGGTAAAAATGGTAAAATTGAGGAAGTAGAATTTGTAAGAGTGAAATGGGAGCAAACCAAAGAAAATGGTGTACCGAAACCGGTTGAAATCCCTGGAAGCAAATTTTCGTTAAAAATAGACCTGGTGTTCCTTGCAACAGGCTTTCTTCATATAGAACATAATAAGTTTCTTGAAGACCTTGAGCTTAAGCTTGATCAACGCGGCAATGTCATGTTGGATGAAAATTTTTCGACATCTTCACCAGGTGTTTTTGTTGCTGGTGATTCAGCAACAGGTGCATCACTTGTTGTAAGAGCGATTTCACATGGAAGGAAGGCGGCTGAAGCGATTAATCAACAACTTAAATCCTTATAATCCGGTAATGACAGTATCGTCTCGAGTGTTCAGACTCCTGAAGAATTCAAGTTTAACCACATCTATATTTTTGCTTGCTTTTTCTTCAATCAGTACCTATTTTATGAGGTTTGGATTCAAACAATCAAGAGGTTAATTCCGAACAATAAAGAATGAGTGTTTGTCAGGATCAAGTCTTGAAATGCTCATGATTTTTACGTGACCATAATTACCCCTGATCTGTACCTGTTAAAACCAGACAATTTTATTATTAATAAGCCGGATTCAATTTTCAAACATAAAATAACCGGTAGTTTTCAATACTGAAGCATAAATCAGGAGTGAAACTGACGGTAAAATGAAAGGACGTATATGCAATCTGTTGCAATCAGCTTTTTAACTTGCTGGCAAAGGGTTATTGACGGCAATGGCATTCCTGTTGCCATAATGGGTATGCTCATTGTTTTTGCATCTTTGGCTGTGATAAGTATTATGATCGCAGCTATTCCTCACATTCTGGTTGTAGTAAACAAGTATTTTCCGGAACCTGTTGTGGTGCAGAAAAAAACTGCAAAAAAGGACAGTATCACAGATGACATCATAGCTGCAATTGGAACTGCACTATTTCATTCTTTTCAGGCATCAGAAAGTAAATAAGGAAACAACTATGACAGATATGCTTATTTCATTTTTTGGAACTACCGGATTTGCCCAACTAACAGTTGGTAACATTGTAATGATCCTGGTAGGGCTGACTTTTATATTTCTTGCAATTACAAAACATTATGAACCTTTGCTTCTATTGCCTATCGGCTTTGGGGCGATCATTGGAAACATTCCCTCAATCCCATCTATGGGTATTGGAGTATATGATGAAGGGAGTGTGTTTGGTTATCTTTATTGGGGAGTGAGAAGCGGTATTTACCCGCCTCTGATTTTTCTTGGTATAGGAGCTATGACCGATTTTTCAACAATGCTCTCTAACCCCAAACTGATACTTCTGGGTGCTGCAGCACAGGCAGGTATTTTTATTACTCTGATTGGCGCGCTGTATCTTGGTTTTACACCCGCTGAAGCAGGTGCTATTGGAATTATCGGAGGTGCTGATGGACCCACAGCCATCTTTTTGTCTTCAAAACTTGCCCCGCATCTTCTGGGAGCTATTGCCATAGCAGCTTATTCTTATATGGGACTGGTTCCGGTTATTCAGCCACCTATCATGAAGCTTCTTACAACTAAAAAAGAACGTTTGATCAAAATGAAACCTCCAAGGACCGTTTCCAAACGCGAGAAAATCCTTTTTCCGATTTTTGGGCTCCTTGTTTGTGCTCTGATTGTCCCTGGTTCATTATCTCTTTTGGGAATGCTCTTTTTTGGTAATCTTTTAAAAGAAAGTTTTGTTACAGAGCGTCTTGCCGAAACAGCCAGAACTGCTATGGTTGACATCGTAACAATTATTCTTGGTTTCACAGTAGGAGCCAGTACTCAAGCCCAGACATTTCTTACACCACAATCACTTGGTATTTTCGCGCTTGGTGCAACTTCTTTTGCTGTCGCAACTGCTTGTGGCATAATTTTCGCAAAAATCATGAATCTTTTTTCTAAAAATAAGGTTAACCCGCTTATTGGCGCTGCCGGTGTATCAGCAGTACCAGATTCAGCCCGCGTTGCGCAAACAGAAGGATTAAAGGAAGACCCTACCAATCATCTGCTTATGCATGCCATGGCACCAAACGTAGCCGGTGTTATAGGTTCAGCAGTCGCAGCTGGTCTTTTGTGGTCAATTTTTGTAAAATAAGCAAACAATAATTTTTTTAAATAAAGAGGAATTAAAAATGGCTAAAAAACAGATAAAATTCATGTGCAGTGCGTTTCGTGATGGTTTTCAGTCGGCATATGGCGCCAGAGTACTCACAAAAGACTTCATTCCTGCAGTTGAAGCTGCAGTTGAAGCTGGTATTGATTACTTCGAATCAGGAGGGGGTGCCCGTTTTCAGTCCCTGTATTTCTACTGTAATGAAAATGCCTTTGATATGATGGATGCATTCAGAAAAGCTGCTCCAAATGCAAATCTTCAGACCCTTGCACGTGGCGTTAATGTTGTCGGACTTGAGTCTCAACCATCTGATATCATTAAATTACATGCACAGCTTTTTAAAAAGCATGGTGTCACTACAATACGAAATTTTGATGCACTTAATGATGTAAACAATCTTATTTATAGTGGCAAAGCAATTGTTGAAGCCGGATTAAAGCATCAGGTTTGTGTTACCCTGATGGAACTTCCTCCCGGATGCAGCGGTGCGCACGATCCTCAGTTCTATGCGGATACTCTAAAAAAGATCCTTGATGCAGGTATACCTTATGATTCTATCTGTTTCAAAGATGCTTCAGGTACTTCAACACCTGCAAATGTTTATGAAACAATTAAACTCGCAAGAAAACTCGTACCAGAAGGTACTATAATTCATTTTCATACACACGAAACTGCCGGTACCGGAGTTACATCTTTAAAAGCTTCTCTTGAAGCCGGTGCAGATCAAATCGATCTCTCAATGGCACCATGTTCAGGAGGCACATGCCAGACTGACATACTTACAATGTGGCACGCTCTTCGTGGAACAGACTTTGATCTCGGTATTGATCCAGAAAAAGTACTCAAAGCCGAAGAAGTATTTAAAAATTGTATGAAAGACTATTTTATGCCTCCTGAGGCCAAAGCAGTAGAACCACTGATTCCATGGAGTCCGATGCCAGGTGGAGCACTTACTGCAAACACTCAAATGTTACGTGATAACGGAATAATGGAAAAATATCAGGATATCATTAAAGCCATGGGTGAAGTAGTTCGAAAAGGTGGTTTCGGTACTTCTGTTACACCGGTTTCACAGTTTTATTTCCAGCAGGCATTTAACAATGTGATGTTTGGAGAATGGAAACGTATTGCTGACGGCTATGGAAAAATGGTTCTTGGTTATTTTGGAAAAACTCCTGTTGAACCGGATCCTGAAGTCGTGAAAATTGCAGCAGAGCAATTAAAAATGGAACCGACAACAAAAACAGTGCTTGAAATCAATGACGCAGATCCTGATAAAGGTGTTGAAGCTGCCCGCAAGATACTTAAAGAAAATGAGATTCCTGAAACTGATGAAAATATTTTCATAGTAGCTACCTGTAAGGAAAAAGGCATTGCTTTTCTCCAGGGTAAGGCAGAACTCGGTATCAGAAAAATTGAAAAACAGGAGAAAACATCCTCTAAAGACTCAAAAGGCAGCGGCAGTTATACAGTTACCATTAACGGTAAGAACTATTCAGTCGTTATTGATGGGAACAAAACACTTGTTAATGGAAAAACATTCAATACAGCAATATCAGAAGGTGCAGAAGCACCGGCAGCAGTATCAGGAGCAAGTGCGGGTGGTGAGGGAATTGATATCACTGCACCTATGCCAGGTAAAGTTTTCAAAATTGTATCAGCTATTGGCGAACAGGTTGACGTTGGAGACACTATCCTTATACTTGAAGCAATGAAAATGGAAACAGCTATAGACGCGACAGTTGCCGGAACAGTATCTGAAATTTCTGTTAGAGTTGGTGACCAGGTTTCAACCGGAGAAGTTGTTGCTATTGTTAATAAATAGTTTCAGAAATAATTAAATTATTTGAAAATCCCGGGTAAAATATCCGGGATTTTTTTGTTTAGTTATCAGTGACAAACTACCTTTTTGTGCTTTGAATAAATAAAATCCCCGGAAAAAGTAAATATCCGGATTATGTCTCCAACATAATCCGGGTTTTAAAAATACGTTAAATTGTTTTAAGAATGTTTTACTATAAATTTTATTAACTTTGATAGTTTTACAGGACTGAGTCGTTATATAAAATGAAAAATGTTCCATGCAGGAAACATGGAACATTTTTCAGCTTAAATCTTTTCACAGCTCAATTATTCAAAATTTGCTCAAGATCCTTTTCTGCAGTTGTTAATGGCATGATATTAAATTTTTCAACCAGGAATGAAAGGATGTTTGGGGTGATAAAAGGCGGTAAAGTTGGCCCCAAACGAATATTTTTCACTCCAAGATAAAGAAGTGACAGGAGAATGACAACAGCCTTCTGCTCATACCACGATAAAACAAACGATAAAGGAAGATCATTGATCCCGCAATTAAAAGCTTCAGCTAAAGCCTGCGCAATTTTTACTGCCGAGTAGGCATCATTACACTGACCAATATCCAGAAGACGGGGAATACCACCAACATCACCTAAATCAAGATGGTTAAAACGGAATTTACCACATGCCAGCGTCAGTACGACACTGTCTTTTGGAGTTTTTTCTACAAATTCCGTGTAATAGTTGCGTCCAGGTTTAGCTCCATCACAACCTCCAACAAGAAAAAAGTGTTTTATCGCGCCGCTTTTTACAGCATCAACGACCTTGTCTGCAACGCTCAGCACTGCATTATGTGCAAACCCGGTCATCAATTGTCCTCCTTCTTTTTGCTGCAGCCCACCAAGTTCTTTTGCCTTTTCAATAACTTCCGAAAAGTCGCTCCTTTCTACGTGTTTTACGCCGGGCCACCCGACAAGCCCTGTTGTAAAAACCTGATCTTTATAGTTTTCATGTGGTTTTTGGATACAATTTGTTGTAAACAGGAACGCAGCAGGTACATCTGTAAATTCCTTCTGTTGATTTTGCCATGCAGTTCCGAAATGACCCGCCAGATGTTCATACTTTTTCAATTTAGGGTAACCATGTGCCGGTAACATTTCACCATGAGTATATACATTTACTCCAGTACCTTCAGTCTGTTTCAGAAGTTCTTCAAAGTCTAGCAAATCATGACCACTTACAATAATTGCAGGCCCTTTTTTCCAGGCGGTAGACACCTTTACCGGCTGCGGGTTACCGAAATGAGAAGTATGAGCTTCATCCAGTATTTCCATTGTACGCACATTTACTTCACCACATTTGAGATTCAGTTTGACCAGTTCCTCAACCGATGGCTGATCTGATGATAAATAAGCCAACGCTTCATGGATAAAAGCAAATATTTCATCATCGGTTCTACCTAAAATCAAAGCATGATCTGCGTATGCTGCCATGCCTTTTAAACCATATAACAGAAGATGTTCAAGACTCCGTATATCCTGATCACTGTTAAACGACACAATACTATACAATTCCCCCTGTGTTATCAACATATCGATACTGTTTGCAGGTTCAAAAGCTAATAATTGTGGCAGTTTCTTTCCCGTTTCTTTTAATAACAGTTGTTTTAATCTTGAGATTACTTCGTTCCCACAGTGAACTATCTGCTCAAGACGTATGTTGTCAAAGTTAACATTTGTAACAGTACTGAAAAGTGCTTCAACTACAAACCGATCTGCATCTGCATCTTTTAGCCCTTCCTTTCGTAACTCATGAGCAAGATAACCTATACCTTTTGCCTGATGAATAATCAGATCCTGCAATGATGCAGTATCCGGCTTTTTCCCACAAACTCCAGACACATTACATCCGGTTCCTCTGGCAGCCTGCTCACACTGATAACAAAACATACTCATAAAAGCTCCTTTGATAATAAATCGTTTGCCCCAACAAGGTAACAACCATTGATTACCTTGTTATCAATCCTTAATAATATCCGTTTTTCACGATGAAAGAACCTTGATCCATATCAAGAATGAGATATTTTTGGTTCGTTTTTTTTAAGGAGAGAAACAGTCCTCACTGTTCGCTGTCGGGACAAACTTTTATTCATAAAAAGATAGTCGGTTCCTGGTTTTGGTGACGGACTATCTTTTTATGTTTAGATTGTTCATTGAAATCCCGGATATACACATCTTGAGTATTTTTCTATAGGTATGCAAATTAATCTGAATCAAAAAAAATCCGCTTAATTGATATCAGAACTTATCGGGTGGAAATAATTCATTTTGAATTATGATAATTTGTTGTCGGATTATAGCAGCAGATAAGAGTAAAAAATCAGTCTGTCGCTGTTTTTGCGAACTGAAGAAAATATGAATTGCCGTGATTTATAAAAAACGCAGTACTATTTATAAAACTTATCCAGATTTACTCCATCCAGATAAAAGTCATCAAGTATTAATTTTAAAGTATCTCCCGAAGAGTTCTCTGAAGAATAGAAATCAAATTCAATCTGCGATACTTTGGCTGCAACCCTGCTCCACGGGTACATGTCTTTTGAGAATTTGCCTGGAAGAATCTGAAACGAATCAACTGGAACTGTATATTCAGTTAATGTATCATTCAATTCAATCGGGTATGTATAATGGGATATGGAATTGGTAGCATATTTAAGTTCTTTAGTTTTAAACCTGACCCATACTGTTCCATTACCTTTTGCAGTTAACGAAAACCCCCTCATTCCGGACAAATCTGCATATTCTTTTCCGCTGAATCCACGGAAAGAGATTCCTGCCATTGAATACCTGTAAATAGACATAACGTCAAGAACCGCAGCGAATTTCATTGCTGTACCGGCCTCTTCTTTTAAAGGCCTTATTGAGATATAAGATTTTCCGAGTGGATATTCATGAGTAATCCATTTCCAGATATTGAAAGGATTACTCCAGAACAAAAGTCCCAAATCGGAAACAGCATACCAGTATATTTCCGGATAAACCATTCCTGGAATAGTTAATCCGAATTTACCTTCAAAGTTATCTAAAAGAAGTCTGTCCCGGGATGGGTTTAATGATGAATCGATTTTACTCTCTCCACTACCAAGAGATACAGCTCCACACATGGTTAAACTATCTGATATTTCATCATTTTTTATTCCAATAACTGAGAATAATCCTGGCGAGATCTTTTCAAAATAGAAATCTCCCTCAGCTCCAATTGAAGATGTATAATCGGACCCCGACAAATTTAACCGGGAAATCTGATGTTGTTTTTCTTTAAATGCGGTTTTATATGATCCGTACTCCTTAAGTTTAAAAGAATAATCAAAAACTGACAAGGAATAAACATCCGGTATAAAAACGCCCTGCTCAGAGTGATCGATCTGAATATTAAGTGTACGCTTTTTGGGAACATTCAATGTAAAATAACCATTAGAATCAGTGACAGTACTTGTAATTACAGGTGAGACATTTTTCTGAACACTGTCAATCCATCCGTTTGCATCAATGATTGCAACAGATGCACCTCTAGCCGGTTTGCCATCAGAAAGACACACAAAACTATTAATAGTTTCTGTATTGGAACCACCGGAAACGGGTTGAGAAACACATGAAAAAAATCCGCAGAAGAACAGGCCCGTAATAGTAATAAGAGCAATAGGCAGCCGCATTATTCAGACTCCGAATTACTATTACATGTTAATGGGAAGATCTGGAAATTTATCTGAAAAACTTCTTCAGCATTTTCTTCATTACGTACCAGTTCCAGAATTTCACGTCTGATCTCGGCCAGTCTCTTACGAATAACATCCATGCATTGATAAGAAGTACTTATTGTTAATGTTGAAACATCCCGTTTGTCTTTTGATACTCTGTCTAAAGCTTCTATACCCAGTTTGCAAACCTCTTTCTGAAACGATTTAACCGCAGCAGCTTTTATTTCTCCATCAGTCGTTAAAAACCCATCCGCAAGACGGAAAACACCAGATTCATCACGACAAATTAACCCAAGTTTTTCTAACAATTGTACAGATTCTTTTACTTGTGATGGTTTCAGGGGTGGTAAAATATTTTGTGCAATTTGAGCATAATTATCATTTAGTGGAACGATGTTCAATTCTTCGCGAACAACAATATTCCACCATGAAGAAAAATAATCGTAGTAATCCTTTTCGAGCACTTTGGCTGGAGAAGTACGCATTGAAACAATTTTTTCAAAATATAATTTCTTGTGATCACTATCTTTTTCCTTATTAAACCGGACCAACGCTGTAAAGTAATCTCCCTGACGTTTACTTAATTTAAGAAAATTCACCAGCGTTTCAATTGACCTGTCTGCAATATGCTTCTGCTTATTGAGTACTTTTACATAAAATGATGCATCAAGACCGGTTTTAAGAGCTATATAACGAAATGAAAAAAATTTATGCCGACTTTTATTAAAATGGTAATGATCTTTTAGATAATCCCGATACTCAAAATATTCATAGATGTTGCGCATTATCTGTTTTTCCATTGCGTATTAGTTAAATCTGATGCATTACCAAATAACAAGATTTAAAACAACTTACCCCCTGTACCTGGATTATTATAACAAAAAAGATAATAGCGCGCCTTATTTCGTTGTACTACATCCCACTAATTGTGGAACTGCTGTTCAACAAAAACTATTCTTATTATAATTAAACTATCACTGCAAATCAAATTCAATCTCTTTTTTCTAAAAATTCATCTCTTTATAAGCAGGTTTTGAATTAAAAATGAGAATGGTTTTATCTGTTTTTTTAATTTTTCAAGCAGATAAAAATAGTTCGTCCCATCCCACAGAATGTGTCTTGGTGTATACATTTTCCAGAATAAATATATTTGGGATACCACTGATTCCTTAATCTTTCTGGAATTACTGTGCGTGTACAACGAATGTGTTATGATTCAACTTATTCTACACAACACTACTCTGAATGGTCCGAGCATTTTACGACCAGAATAAAACCTGAATCTGATTACGAAGGTTAATAGTAAGCATTTAAGAGCAGTATCTGATATCAAAATTCCGTTCTGTTTCAAGAACAGGTATATCTTTGAACTGTATATCAGTAACCTGGGATAAAGCAGGCCCTTCACCTACCATTTCCAGAAAAAGTTCCAGTTTAGACACTTCACCCTGGGCTTCTATTTCCACCCCACCGTCAACAGTGTTACAAACCCACCCGGTAATCTCATAAATACGAGCCTGCATTTCTGTAAAATACCTGAAACCAACACCCTGGACTCTACCCTTTACAGTAATTGCGAGCCGTTTTAATTCCATAAATGGTTATCTTTTTGTGAAGAAATTCAATATAAGGGTCAAAATGATACTTAAAATTATAGATGTTGCAATTGGTATGTATATTTTAAATCGCCCGCTTCCAATCTGCAGATCACCAGGAAGACGTCCCAGGGGAAGTTTGTCAGAAAGCAAAAATACCACACCAATAAACAGAATTACAGTTCCAGCAATTATCAAAAATCTTCCAACTTCAACCCAATTCATCAATACTCCTTTTAACGGGCAATTCTTTTGCCATTTTAATGCACATTATCACCAGACTTTTCAAAAAAGGTTCTGTTGCGAAGACAAATTTTTGGGAGGAAGTAAATTAAAGTATCGGTACGTTTTCATTGTTACTTCTCTTCCACGAGGAGTTCTTTTCAAGAAGCCGGATTGAATCAGAAAAGGCTCATAAACCTCTTCAATAGTATCCGGTTCCTCTCCCACCACAACAGACAATGTATTTATCCCTACAGGTCCACCATTGTAATGCTCAATCAAGGAGGTCAATATTTTTCTATCCATTTCATCCAGACCACACGGATCAACACCAAGCATATCAAGTGTTTTATCAACGATTAACCTGGTAATCCGTCCATCACCTTTAATGTCTGCAACATCTCTGCATCGTCTTAACAAACGGTTTGCGACCCGCGGAGTTCCTCTTGCCCGCTTTCCAAGTTCCAGTGCTGCATCCGATTCTATTTCTACATCAAGTATTTTTGCGGATCGCAGAACTATTTTCTGTAATTCCTTTGGATTATAATAATCCAGTCTGCATACATAACCGAACCTTGCATGCATTGGTGAGGTTAACATACCGGCTCTTGTTGTTGCGCCTACGAGAGTAAAAGGTTTCAGATTGAGTTGAATTGATCGTGCTGCAGGTCCATCGCCAATCATGATATCAAAAACAAAATCCTCCATTGCCGGATATAATGCTTCTTCTACTACTCTGTTTAACCTGTGAATTTCATCAATAAAAAGGATTTGCCTTTCTTCAAGATTTGTCAGATTGCCGGCAAGATCACCTTTTTTTTCCAATACAGGTCCCGATGTATTCTGTATGCCTACACCAAGTGCATTTGCCAAAATACGTGACAGTGTGGTTTTTCCGAGTCCGGGAGGTCCACAAAAAAGAATATGATCCAGAGCTTCACCTCTGCGCTTTGCAGCCTCTACAAATACAGAGAGGTTCTCTTTTATCGTTTCCTGACCCACAAAATCGCAAAACTGTAACGGACGTAAACCTGCATCCATTTTATCATCATCACTTAACTGTTCACCTGTGATAATACGATCCTTATTCTGCATCTGTTATTCTCCGTCATTTCTGATTGATCCGATACACCCGCGAAAATCGGAACTTCCGGATGTACCACGGATCGTTGCACCAGAAAGAACAGCTTCTTTAAATGTGCTCTGATAAATATTACAATCTTCCCAGTGTGAATGCTCCAAAGTAGCTTTGTCGAACACCACACCCATCAGATGATTACACACCATCTCCATCCTTATCCCATATATACCTGTAAAATCACACTCTGTTAACCGTACGTGTCTGAATTTTGAATCAACAAGCATTGCGCTGCCGAGCTGACAATTGTTAAACTCACAATTTATAAAATCTGTTTCTGCAAGATCCGCTGAAGGGAAAGCACAATTAAGAAAGCTGCATTTTGATGCAGATAACATGTGTGCCGAGATATTCGACATATCGCAATTTTGAATTTCACAATTTGTAAAATTTGTTTTCCCCAGACGTGTCCTTCCAAACTCACATTCTCTTATAAATGCACCTTCAAAAATGCAGTTCTGAAGTTCAGAATCAACAAAATCAGCTTTCTCAAGTTTTGAAAGTGAAAAATCTGCGCCGGCAAGTGCTGCAGACCGGAAATATGTATGGTTTACATTACCGATAGGAATTCCGCTTATACGTGCAATAACCATTGTAGCTCCGGCAATTATTGCATGTGAAAAATTGGCATTACGCAAATTACTGTTCTGGAATTTTGCCCCACTGAGATTACAATAACTGAAATTAGCATTGGAAAGATCTGCACCACGGAAATCTGCTCCGCACAGATTTGAATGTGACAAATCAAAACCAGTCAAAGAAAGGTTTTTACATGAATAACCATTCTGTATTTTTTTAATAAATTCGCTTTTATTTTTCATATCACCTGCAGCGCGTTTTTTATCCAGTCCTCAACCTGGGCATTTTTTTCTATAACCTGATCCACCCTGCTCAATGCGCGTATGACCTGTTTTTCATTATACCCTAATGAAACCATCGCAGCGAATGCTTCATCACGAACAGAACTACTGCGAAAATCAGTTACTGTATCACCGCTGTTTATCGTTTTTGCAGGTTTTGGTGTAAAAGAGTTTTTACCCAGTTTTCCTTTCAGTTCAAGTACCAGACGCTGGGCTGTCTTTACACCTACACCCGGGATTTTCTCAAGACGGGAAGGATCTGATGTATTGATACTTCTTATAAGTTCATCAATTGTAATACCTGACAGAACACTTAATCCTGCTTTAGGTCCGATTTTGGAAATACTGATTAAATGACGGAACATCTCACGTTCCTGGCGTGAAATGAAGCCATACAGTTTATGCGCATCTTCACGAATATGATTATGAATATATAATACAGTTTCGGTACCGGTTTCCCCCAGTTTTTCATAAGTAGACAATGGAATATTAATGTCAAAACCGACTCCGTTGGTTTCAACAGAAACCCTGGTCACCTCTTTGTATGTAAGTACTCCACGTATATAATCAATCATAACCCAACCTGTTATCTGTTAATCCGGACAGCCGGTCCGGTATGATAAAAATCGCACAATGCCATCCCAAGAGCATCAAATGCATCTGTTTTCATATTAGTTTCAGGCACAGACAGAATCATTTTAACCATATATTTTACCTGGTCCTTTGATGCATTCCCATTACCGGAAACTGCTTTTTTCACCTCACGGGGAGAATATTCACTCACCTTTGCACCTGATTTTGCAGCTGCAAGCATCGCTACACCACGGGCGTGCCCAAGCACAAGAGTAGTATGGACATTTTTCCCATAAAAAGCTTCTTCGATTGAAACACGATCCGGACTGAATTCACCCATTTTTTTTTTGAGTGAACTGTAAATAAGTTCCAGACGCTCCGCAAGAGGAGAATCGGGGCGTGTATTAATCACCCCTGAATCGAGCCATGTCACGGAATTATTTACAGACTTTATCACTCCATAACCGGTAACAGCAGTTCCGGGATCAATGCCAAAAAAAATCATTACTGAAACTTCTCCATGTCTTCATCAGAAATATCAAAATTAGAATAAACATGCTGAGTATCATCAAGATCATCAAGCGCATCCATCAATTTTAACACTTTGGGTGCATTGTCTGCATCTACTGTTACAGAATTTTCTGGAATTTTACTCAGTTCCGCAGAAACAGTTGATACTGCAGCTTTTTCAAGCGCGGCCCTCACATCTTCAAAAGTTTCTGGTGAAGTTGTAATCTCAAATTCCCCTCCATCAAGAACCATATCATCGGCACCTGACTCAAGAGCAATTTCCATCAATGTATCTTCATCCATACTGCCTTTAGATACCCTGATAATCCCTTTGGACTTGAACATCCAGGCAACCGAATTTGTCTGCCCGAGGTTACCACCATGTTTTGATAACACATGACGAACTTCAGCTACGGTCCTGTTACGATTATCTGTCATACATTCAATGATCACGGCGATCCCTCCGGGACCATAACCTTCAAATGTAACTTCTTCGTAATTTACGCCCTCGAGTTGACCAGTTCCTTTAAGGATCGCAGATTCAACATTTTTATTTGGCATATTAGCAGCTCTGGCACTTGAAACGGCTGCCCTTAACCTGGGATTTGCTTCAATATCTCCACCACCCATTCTTGCAGCTATGGTAATTTCCCTTATCAGTCGATTAAACAGTTTTCCACGCGCAGCATCAGCCTTTCCTTTAGACCTTTTTATTGTCGCCCATTTTGAATGACCTGACATGTATTCTCCTTAAGTTAATAGTTTTTCGTAATTAAAATTATAAACAAAAAAATATACACAGACTCTGTTTGACTATTTTTATAATATTTTTACAGGTAAACAGAGTTGTCGGGCGGTGGGTGGTATGGATTTCTATAATTATAATCCATTAAAGGAACTTTTGTTTGAAACACTATTCGATGAAAAAAAATCATTGGACAAGATCCTCCAGTAATATTCTTTCGATAGACGGAATTGTATTACCAAGAAATGCTTCAGCCTGTCCTTCAAAATGAAGCGTTAAATCTGTAACCAGAAACCTGCTGGCTTCCAATCCACCATTATGATATGGAGAAAGGGCATTCATTGCTGTTAAAATATCCTGTGCCTCTTTAGCAGTCCATAAAGCACTGTCGAGCAGTTGTATTCTGGTTCCAACAGTTCCCTGAATCACCTCCATCAGAAGTGGATAGTGTGTACAACCCAAAATAATACAATCTACCCCAAGATCAATCATTTCATACAGATAATGCTGCGCAACAAGACGGGTTATATCGTTATCTATCATCCCCTCCTCAACCAAAGGAACAAAAAGTGGACAAGCTTTACCAAAGACTTTTATTGAAGGATCGATTTTTCCGATTGCCCGTGCATACGAACCTGTTCTTACAGTTGCCACAGTACCAATTACTCCAATTTTGCGTTCGGCTGTTCTGAGTACAGCTGCACGTGCCGCAGGTAAAACAACACCAATTACAGGAATATCTTTCATTCTTTGCTCTATATGCTCAAGAGCAACAGAGGATACAGTATTACATGCAACAATAAGCATTTTAATATCCTGGTCCATAAGAAACTGCGCATCCTCAATCCCGAAAAGCCGGATCGTTTCTTCACTACGTCCACCATAAGGACACCTGGCAGTATCTCCAAGATAAATAATACGTTCACCTGGCATCAATCTGAACAGTTCACGGACAACTGTTAATCCTCCCAGGCCGGAATCAAAAACCCCAATAGGACGAGAATCACTCATATCCAATCTCATATTCTTTCTTGAAATTGACAATGGCATCACAGACAGCAGAAGCTACTTTTTTCTGATATTTTTTATCTGCAAGAAGCTTCAGATCTGAAGAGTTTGTTATAAACCCTGTTTCTACAAGAACTGATGGCATAAAAGCCCCGTTAAGCACCCAAAAGTTAGCTTGCCCTACTCCCAAATGAAGCTTTGGTATACTTTTCAAAGATGCATTGAATTTCTGATCGAGCAATATACATATATCCTGACTCTCCTTGAGATACTCGTTACCTGCAAGATCAATCAGTACATTTTGAAGATGACTATAATTCTGTGGCTGCTCTTCAAGTTCTATAACAGCATTTTCACGCATTGCAGCAAGCTTGTCCTCTTCATTTTTAGCCTGTGAAAGAAAATAAAATTTGTAACCTCGGGTACTCTCTTTTCTGGTTTTACTCCCTGATATCGCATTAGCGTGAATACTTACAAACAAATCCGCCTTCTTGTCATTGGCAAATTTGGTGCGATCTCTCAACGGTATGAAAACATCAGTATCTCTCGTTAAATAAACCGTAATATCATCCCTGTTTTTCAACAAATCTGCCAGATATTTTGAGATGTTGAGTACAATCTCTTTCTCCTTAATACCATTCGCTCCTATTGCACCCGGATCTTTACCCCCATGCCCTGGATCAATAACGATTACCATGTTTCTTTTATTTATTGTTTTTTGTGATGTTATCGGTTTCTTTTTAATACTTAACGGTTTTATTGATATCATCAATGTTCTTGTATCCTGCACATAATCAAATACAGGCTCTTCAATCTGATTTGCGAGCATAACCGATACTTGTGCAGAGTTTTTATATTGAATTGATGAAATTGATTTAACAATACCAACCCTTTTGTTATCTTTTACAGTCTGTGTATCGATTGTACCTTTTGCAAAATTGAAAATCAGATTAGGATAAAAGTAAGTATAGTCAAAAGGAATGGAATCTGCCAATTCTATAGTCAGCAACACTCCATTCTTTTTTTTCTCGCATGAGGCAGAAATTATGGAGTATTTTGATTTGCTGTATTCTATAGTTTTTGTTTTTGCATTCCATTTTAGTTCATTTACCTGTTCGCTAAACAGCTCAGGAATCAAACTAACCGGTAATAATAGCGTTCCTCCATGCCTTATGGCAGCTACAGGCAGCTGTTTAACTTTGGAATCAAATATAAAAAAACGGTTATCCTGAAAAAAATCCAGTTTTCGTTTATTTTTTTTACATGTAAGCTGCTGAATATTGCGGTCCCAGCTCCATCTGTATCCGATATTTTCGCAAATATCTGTAATGGAAACAAATGTAACAGATTCCATCTGAACCGATAAAACTGAAACTTTCTTCCCAAAGGAGTCTTTCTTCAGAAAAACCTGTGAATCAACTGATAACACAAAAAACAGCATGATAATGAAAACAATTTTTGCCCTGTTCATATCTTATCTGCGTCTTCCAATAATCTGAGAAATCCTTCTTTTTGATTCAGCCGCAGCAATTTTTTGCCTCTTATCATACTTCTTACGACCGCGGCAAAGCCCTATCTGAACCTTTACCCACTGCTTCTGAAAATAAAGTGAAAGAGGAATAATTGTAAGCTGCTTTCGTTCAACTTCATTGCAAAGATGAAATATTTCACGTTTCTTGAGTAACAATTTCCGTTTTCTATAAGGATCGGGAGCATACACTCCCACTCTATCGTAAGGTGTAATATGAAGATGGATTAAAAAGATTTCTCCCTTCAAACATTGCCCATAGCTGTCGGAAAGAGATGCCTTCCCTGCCCTGATTGATTTTACTTCAGAACCGGTCAGGGCAATTCCTGCCTCATATTTTTCCAGAACATCGTAATCGTGAAAAGCTTTTCGGTTTTGTGCTATATTTTTCATTGTTCAAAAATAGTTACAGCCTGGATATACATGCAATCGACACAATACTTCTATTCCACAGTATTGATTTTTTCATGATCAGTTTATCAATCTTTTAAATACCCAAAACCACTCTTATCCCCCAAAATAATCTTCTAAAACATACATACTGGCCTTATCCCAAGTTCTATTGGATTGCGTTCCTGAGCAATAAACAGAAATCTTCATTAATAATAAAGTTCACGAATTGCGCAAAAAACACCCTTGAGGCCGCAGCCTTTTCATGTAATGTAATAATAACCCTGACATCCTTAAATTTTATAAAAACAACAAATCCATGTGTTAATTAATGTATATTAAAACCACAATAAAACCAATCAAGTTTCAGGTCCAAAATACAAGTACTCATATTATTATCCTTATAATGGAGACCAAGGCATGGATCAGTGTATATTTTGTAAAATTATTAACAATGAAATACCTGCCCGACGTATATATGAAGACGAATCTACTGTTATAGTTAAAGATATCAGTCCACAAGCTCCTGTCCATTATCTGGCAATACCCAAAAAACATTTTGCAGGTATTCAAAATATCCCCTCTTCAGAGATGGAAATTTTATCCAATCTTTTTTCAGCAATAACAAAGTTAATTACAGATGAGTCTCTCGACCAGAATGGATATCGACTTGTCATCAATTATGGAGAAAAAGCAGGCCAAACAGTTTCTCATATTCATGTTCATATCCTCAGTGGTCGATCAATGACCTGGCCTCCCGGATAAGGACTGCTTTTTTAACATCTTCTTTTCTTTCGTAATTTTTGCATTAAGCACATGTGTGCTATGATCTTCTGTATTATACCAGAAATAAACCTGGTTATTATCTGTTGTAAAACATTCTTCAAAATCGGTTTTCTGGGCACATGGATAAATTTTTTTATGAATACTTGTTGCCTTGCTAAGCAATTCCATTTTGACTTTATCCATTCACGTTCTCCTATACTTATTCAATGCACGATAATACAAGGCAATTGAATCGACAAAATTAATCTGACGATTCAATTCCTTTTTTGTACAACAGGTCTGAGCATATTGCTTTTCAGAAAACTTCCATGGTAATTTTTGTTTTTTACTGCATTTGTTTCCTTAAAAATGTCGGCACGTCTATATCATCTTCGTATTGGGTCAGCACACTGCCTTTTGAAACAAAGACTCTTTCCTTGCGCATAGCTTCCTTTTTAAAGAAAGGAGGCACCTTGATTTGAGATACATTTACGTTATCCGCACTGTCTTCCGATTTAGCTTCAATCTGCTGATTATCGCAGCTACTTGATTCCTCTTCGGATATGCACTCCTGGTTTTGCATAGGTTTTTGTTGTTCTTCCTTCTTTTCTTCCTGCTGACTTTTTGAAGGTAATGATATGGCCAGTTGTTCAACCTTATCCTGTTGTTTTTTCTGTCCCGGAAGATTTACCATCATTTTAGGAGCCGTAGACTTCCTGCTTTTTTCCAGGTTCTCTTCATTAAAACCTGTAGCAATAACAGTAACCCTTATTTTTCCATTCATTGATGAGTCAGTTACAGCACCGAATATGATATTGGTTTCAGAATCCTCACCAACTGCATCATAAACAGTTTGTGTAGCATCACTTACATCATACAGTGTCATATCTTCACCACCAGTGATATTGATAAGGATTCCACGGGCTCCGGAAATAGATATATCATCAAGAAGTGGACTGTGTATTGCGCTATCAGCAGCCATTACTGCTCGGTTTTCACCTTCTGCAAACCCTGTACCCATAAGGGCATCTCCCATACCCTTCATGATAGTTTTAACATCTGCAAAATCAAGATTCACCAGACCATGAACAGATATCAGATCTGAAATTCCTTTTGTAGCCTGATAAAGAACATCATCGGCAGTCTTGAATGCATCAATAAGTGATGTCGACCGCTCAACAATTGAAAGAAGCTTCTGATTCGGAATCACGATAATCGTATCTACAGATTTCCGAAGGTCTTCAATACCTTTATTGGCATTACGATCACGCACTTTCCCTTCGAAAAGAAATGGTTTTGTGACAATAGCAACTGTTAAAATTCCCATTTCCTGTGCAATCTCTGCAACAACCGGAGATCCTCCAGTACCTGTACCACCACCCATTCCGGCAGTAACAAAAAGCATATCAGACCCCTCAAGGAATGAAGCGATTTTGTCCCTGTCTTCTTCCATGGCGAGCCGTCCGACTTCAGGATTCGCTCCTGCACCAAGTCCTTTGGTTATTTTCTCACCAATCTGTATTCTGTTTGCAGCTCTGTTATTATCCAGAGCCATTGCATCTGTATTGACAGATACGAATTCGACTCCTGTCAAGCCAGCGTTAATCATTCGATTAACAGCATTACCACCCGCGCCACCAACACCAATTACCTTCATCTTGGCCACAGTATCAAAGTTTTCGTCCAATGTAAATACCATAAGCTCCTCCCTCAAGGCTGGTTATTTAATATTTTCATGTTCAATTAATCTATTCACTTTCGCTTTAAAAAAATTCCTTTACCCACGATTTCATTCTTTCGAAGATACGTTTAAAATTATCATCCTCTCCAACAGATTTTTTCCCTATACGACTTTGTTGCTGTTCCATTCCATACATACATAATCCGATTCCTGTTGAGTGAATTGGAGACCTCGCAGCTTCAGTCAGCCCGCCAAACCCAAAAGGCATTCCAAGCTTTACAGGCATTTCAAAAACTTTTTCTGCAAGTTCCTGAATCCCGTCCATAAGTGCTCCACCCCCTGTCAATACTACACCCGCTCCGAGCATATCAGCATATTCGGTTCGTTTGATTTCTCTAAGGGCCAATGACAAAATCTCTTCGAGTCTCGGTTCCACAATAGATGAAAGAACAGCCTTGGAAACCTCTCTCTGTTCACGTCCTCCAACTCCCGGAACGCTGATATATTCATTCCCCTTTACCAGAGGTGAATAAGCACATCCATACTGCTTTTTAATCTCCTCTGCCCGCTCAATCGGTGTCCGGATACCGATAGCAATATCACTTGTAACATTTTTTCCTCCCAGGCCGACAACTGCTGTATGACGGATGCTTTCATCAAAGTAAATAGCAATATCTGTAGTCCCACCACCCATATCAACCAGAGCGACGCCAAGTTCCTTTTCATCTTTTTCAAGAACAGAATAGCATGAAGCAAGTGGCTCCAGCACAAGATCAATTACCTTGAGCCCGGCCTTATCAACACTCCTGTATATATTTTGCGCACTTGTAACAGCTCCGGTTATAATATGAACCTGTGTTTCAAGGCGGACACCACACATTCCGATCGGATCCTTTATCCCCTTTTGATCGTCAACAATAAATTCCTGTGGGATCACATGAAGAATTTCCCGATCCATAGGAATCGAAACAGCCTTGGCTGCATCTATTGCTCTAAGCACATCCAGTTCCGTAATTTCATTGTCTTCACGTGATATGGCAACAACTCCCCTGCTGTTAATTGCCCTGATGTGATCACCGGCAATTCCGACCCATACCGATTCGACGTCAACACCAGCCATTAACTCTGCTTCTTCTACTGCTTTTTGTATCGACCGTACTGTTTTATCAATATTGACAACCACACCTTTTCTGAGCCCCTCAGACGAACTGACTCCAACTCCAACTATTTTAAGTTCTCCGTTTGAATCAAGTTCTGAAATTATACAAGCAATTTTAGTTGTTCCTATATCGAGTCCTACAAACACATTATCGTCCATTTTTTACCTCCGTATAGCCATGTAAATTTTTATTCAGTTACCGGCATCATTGATCTTTCTTTTATTTTGAATCTGTAACAAATGCAAGATTCTGGTAACAGAGATTTATACGTTCAGGTGCATTGTCTCTGCACAGCATGTTTTCCAATGCTTCCAGATAAGCAAATCGATCTGAGATATTTGCTGTATCCATCTCAATTACTGTTGGAAGGGATTGCAATTTTACCCTTATCAGATTCTTGTTCGTTAAATCGATCTGAGATATTCCAGACAACAGTTCTTTCTCTGATCTCTCTACTTCATTAAGAACCACCAACAACCTTTTCAAATCGTCTTCAACTACCTGGTAGTAATTATCAGTGCCATTTTTAATTATCGTTAATCCTGTAATAACCGGCAAAGATGATACTGATCCGGCAATGAAAGGAAGCACAATACCGTTTCTGTCAATTTGCCTTATATTACCATCATTTACCAGGGCAACCGGTTCCCGTTCCTTTATCCTGATTAATATTATTCCGCTTAACTTTCTCTCAATTTTTATTTGCCCGATCCATGGATTTTTTTTCAATATTTCAGTTATATTTTTCTTTTTAACTTTGTACAGTTTATCGCCGCACTTTAATCCCGATCCGGCTATTATGTCTTCCCGGGATACGTTTACAGTTCCACTCACTTTTATCTGTTTGATTGAAAGGTAATCAGATTCCAGAAATCGATTCCAGATTTTCCCGATTCCACTTTTGCCGGCCATTGCGCCCACAACCAGAGCACTACCCATAAGCACAGTAACAAATAATCTAAAGAAAACCTTTTTAAATCTTTTTCTGATTTTCCCTTTACGCTCAATCTGTTTTTTACGGCTGTTAGCACCTAAACGTTTAGCCATTTTTAATTCTCTCTACCAGAACTTCAGCGCATTCTCCTATATCGCCAGCCCCCATAAAAATTACTGTATCACCATCCTCAAGAATACTGCTTACAATTTCTATCAACTTTTCTTTCTGTGGTTCATACCAGGCATTACTGTTTCCAAGTTCATGGATTTTGCAGACAATATTTTCTGAAGAGATGCCCGGTTGCGGTTCTTCTCTCGCTTTATATATATCAGATACAAATACTTTATCAGCTTTTGAAAGGCTCTCAGCAAATTCATTTATAAAATCGCGTGTTCGTGAATAAAGATGAGGTTGAAAAACAGCAACGATACGTTTACAGCCACAACTTCTTGCTGCATTTATTGTGGCAGCTATTTCACCCGGATGATGAGCGTAATCATCTATCACACTTATTCCGTTTATTTCACCAACAATTTCGAATCTTCGGGAAACACCTTTAAATGATGCCAATGCGCTGGAAATAGTTTCGAAGTCAATTCCCAGTTCAGATGCTGCAGCAACAACTGCCAGTGAATTATTTACATTATGCAACCCGGGAACACTTAGACAGATTTTGCCAATAACATCTCCATACTTTCTGACCGAAAAAACTGTTTTTCTCTTTTCAAATGTAATCTCTTCTGCTCTGTAGTCAGCTTCACAACCAGTTGCATATGTTATGAGAGTTTTGTGTATGTCAGGTAATATCTCGCTTACCCCGGGATCGTCTTTACATGCTATTACAGCTCCATAAAATGGTACACGGCTGCAGAATTCAATAAAAACATCTTTAATCGCATCAATCGACCCATAACAATCTAGATGATCAGCCTCAATATTCGTTATAACGGCAACCGACGGGTACATGGCAAGAAAAGAGCGATCGTACTCGTCGGCTTCTGCAATCATAACATTTCCGTTTCCGGTTATCGCAAAAGAAAGATTGTCACGCAATTTTCCTCCGCCAAGAATTGTCGGCCTTGTTCCAGCTGCACGAAAAACTTCACCTGTCATTGATGTCGTAGTTGTTTTTCCATGAGTTCCTGCTATACAGATAGTATATTTGTCTCTCATTATCTGACCTAGTGCTTCTGCACGGCGTATCGAAAAAATTCCATTCTTATCCGCATAAATACGTTCCGGATTATCCATCTTTATTGCGCTTGAAAATACAAGCATGTCGGCATTTCTTATATATTGAGGCGTATGTGAATACTGTACCTGTATTCCAATATTTTCAAGGTATCGTGTTACTTCAGAACACTTACTGTCGCTTCCGCTTATTTTATGACCATGTGACAGCAGAACTTCAGCAAGAGGACTCATACCAGCTCCACCAATTCCTGCCATATGTATTTTTTTTACAAATTTTCTCATTTTTTTTAATTTCTGTTAAAAACATCCTCACATATTGTCCTGCTGATTCTTGAAGCAGCATTCAAAGGAGCATGATCCAGTGCTTTTCTGCACATTAACTCAAAACGGAAGTCGTCTTCCAGAATGTTTCCGGCAGTCTCCATAAGCAACTGCGGCAAAGTTTCATCCTGAACCAGCCGAATACCCCACCCCTGCATTTCAACAACACCCGCATTGATCCAAAGCGGATTATCTTTTTTTGTTGTCCTGGGAATAACGATACATGGTAAACCGAAATATGCAATCTCCGAAAGTATACTGGTTTCAGCCCTGCAGATTACAAGCCTGGACGCTGCATAATAAGGATAACGGTCCTTTATATTCTTGAAAATAAATATACCACTGTTATTGTTGAATCTCTGCTTAATTGACTTATAATCACATTTCCCTGTCTGCCATACAATCTGATATCCTTTAGTGATCCATTGCTCAACAACAGACAAAAGATAAGGATTGATCAGACTGGCCTGATCCTGTCTGCTTATTATCAGTATTGTCTTCTTTTTCCGGTCGAAACCCCTGAAATATACCTTTTCATCGTATGGTCTGTTAACCGGACGAAGTGGTACGCCAGTCAATTCGGCCGCTCCGTGTAATGGTTTGGGCCCTGCATGCGGGAAACCAAGGAAAACTTTTCTCGCACCTTTTCCAAAAAATCTGCTTGTCAAACTCGGTACAGAGTCCTGTTCATACAGATAGTACGGAACAGACCTGAAACGGGCAGCAGCCAATACAGGAATACATTCTGCACCTCCAAATGATACAACTGCCTTGGGACGGTTTCGGCCAAACATTCTTGTAAATTGAACCGTTTCCTTTACTGTCTGGCAGACCTTTTTAACAGTTCCCTTACGGTTTATTGATGACCGTATCAGATGTATTTGATGTTTTCTGCACATATTACGTATTTTGCTGTTTCCCAGACTTACCCATGTCAAATCAACGGTCTGTACACACCGGCGTAATTCAATAGACACTGTCAATGCAGGAAAAATTTGCGTCCGTTGGTTCCCGGCAGCTACAATAACCATATTCTGTCTTTTTTCTTTTAGCACAGACATGCCCGGGCTGTACACAGTACGTTTATTCATACCTTTATCAGCCTTTCAGAACGTATACCCTGAGGCACTTTCGCTGAAACGTCAGCCTGACTTGATATGTTAAGTAAAATTCCTACACTGCTCATCATGAAAATCAGACTCATACCACCATAGCTCAGAAATGGAAGTGGTATTCCGGTTGTGGGCACCAGTCCGGTTCCCACTGCTGCATGAAACAACAGGTACAATGTAATAACAGATGTAAATCCAAACGACATTAACTGACCCATCCGGTCTGGAGCGTTTAATGATATTTTCATCCCCCTGAAAATTATAAATGCATAAATTGAAATTATTATCAATAAACCAATAAATCCTGTTTCCTCCCCCAGAATAGATATCATGAAATCTGTATGCGGCTCAGGAAGATAGAAAAATTTCTGTTCACCTTTACCCAGGCCTACTCCAAAAATTCCACCATTTCCAAGCCCGATCAAAGATTGAAATGCCTGATAACCAAGATTGGATTGTTCACTGATTATGTTGAGAAAACCGGTAATACGGGCTTTTCTGTATGGTGTTTTCAGAACCAGGACGAACATTACCGGTATAGTTGAAACAGCCAGAGTTGCCAGATGAATAAATCTTGCACCAGACAAAAACAGCATCATTAACCCGATAAGTGCAAGTATTAAAGCTGTTGAAAAATTTGGTTCAAGCAGAATAAGTCCGCAAACAATACCTGTTTTCAGAAGAATTTTTGATAACACATTCCAGTTTTTAATTTCATCTCCTGCACGCTCACAGTTTCTTGCAATAACCATTATCAGAGCCATACGTGCAAAATCAGAAACCTGAAAAGAAAACTGTCCTATTGAAATCCACCTTCTTGCTCCATTGATTTCGGGCAGAAACAAAACAATTACAAGTAAAATTATTGATGCAACATAAAACAGATTACTCAACCTCCCCCATATATGATAATCAACATTGATGAAAACCATAAAAGAGATAATGGCAAGCAGTGCCCGTATCGTTTGCCGGGCAAGGAAAAAATCGGATCCTCCGAACCTTTGCTGAGCAACTGCAAATGATGAACTGTAAACAAATACGATTCCGAATCCAAGAAGAACCAGTACGGCTATAAATAATCCGATATCCATTCGGGCCATTCTGTTATTCATTGTCGGGCCCTCCTGTCATATCCTGCACAATCTCTTTAAACCTGTTACCACGCTCCTCATAGTTTTTAAACATGTCAAAACTTGAACATCCTGGAGAAAATACGATTGTATCACCCGATTTGGACCTGGACAAGACTTGTGCAACAGCAGACTCAAGTGTTGATTCACAATAAACAGGAGCAATTCCGTTCCACTCTTTATGCATCCTTCCGGCAGCTTCACCAATCAGACATATGGATTTGACATGCTTTCGAATGACATCATTAACAACAGAAAAATCACATCCCTTGTCTCTACCGCCTGCTATCAAATGCACATTACTGAATGCTGAAACCGCTACACGAACAGATTCTGCAGTTGTTGATTTTGAATCATTGTAGAATCTGATCCCATTATATCTGCCAGCCAGTTCAAGACGATGGGAAAGACCGGTAAAACTGCTTAATCCGCTTCGTATACAGGAATCATCAATTCCTGCTGTTTTGGCAAGCGCCGATGCTGCACAGGCGTTTAAATAGTTATGTTCACCCCTGAGAATCATATCATCTGTATCAATTATTACTCTTTCTGTATTACCCAGGCGGTATCGTATCAGATTGTCTTTACACCAGAAGCAGTCGAATCCGGGTATATTTTCACCGAAAAGAATGATGCTGGTACGTTTTTTCATAGTTTGTGCCCAGTCCATAAGACGCAGATCAAGTGCATTCAGTATCAGATAATTCTCTTTGTCAAAGTTCCTGGCGATCTCTTTTTTTGCATTGTAATACTCTTCTTCACTGCCATATCTGTCAAGGTGATTTTTCATAAAATTCAACACAGCTGCACCCAGTGGTCTGAATTCATCAATATTTTCCAGTTGAAAACTTGATATTTCAGCTGCAACATATCCATTTTCAGACAACGACTGCACTTTACTGATAACAGGTATGCCAATATTTCCGGCTGTTGCATATTCTTTACCGCTTCGTTTCAGGATTTCACCAAGCAAAGATACAGTAGTGCTTTTTCCGGTAGAACCTGTTACTGCAAGAAACTGTGCACTGCTGAAGCGGTATCCCAGTTCAATTTCAGACCAGACTGGTATACCCAAAGATCTTGCTTTTTTAATTATTTGAAGATCCGAAGGTATTCCCGGTGATATTATTATCAGATCACTTTCCAGAATTTTTTCTGTATGCCTGCCTGCTTCGTATGACACCTTTTCCATATTATTTTCAGAAAGAATTTTTTCAAGTTTTTCTTCATTGCATGTGTCACTGATAAAAGTATCAATATCCATTTTACTGAAAAATGAAGCAGCAGCCAGACCGCTTCTGGCAGCACCCAGAATCGAAACTGTTCTTTTTATCTGTTTTTTAATATCAGTTCTCATCTTTTCCCTTTATAATTTTCAAAAACAGTTTCCAGATGAATACCACGTGAACCTTTCAGCAGAACCATATCTCCCTGCCTGATAATTTCATTAACAGCTTCAAGTGCTTTATGAGCATTATCTGCGATACTTACGTTTCGTTTATTGATTCCCTCATTTATAGCTGCCTGAGCTACTTCAGAAGCCCATTCGCCAACAGTAACCAGTCTCCGTATTTGAGCCCTGGCCAGCATTTTTCCAAGTTCTTTGTGCAGCCTCTTTGAACTGGATCCCAGTTCAAGCATATCTCCAACAACGGCTGCCCGTGATGATGGTTTCGAAACATCAACCAGATAATTTATGGCACTTTTCATTGATGACGGATTTGCGTTATAGCAATCGACAATAAAATCAACTCCGTTTTTCGTTTGTACCGCACCACGCATGAACGCCGGTTTCAGAGATCTTATCGAGTCTGCAATGATTTCATTGGGAATTCCACACCTTTTTCCAAGGTAAATTGCAGGTAACACACTGTAAATGAAATGCCGTCCGGGAATTGGCAATTGAAATCTGAAATCATCTACAGAAAATTCTATCCCTTTTTTAGCATCAATTTCTATATCTACAGCCCTGCAATCACATTTTGAAGACAACCCATAGAATATCTTATTTACATCATGCCTGGTAGCTTCCTTTACAATACGTTGATCATCACCATTTAAAAGCAAAAAACCGTTTTTCCTGTTTAGCCCATCCACAATTTCAAACTTTGCTTCTGTCGTTCTTGAAAGAGATCCGAATAATCCGATATGCCCATAACCAATGTTTGTTATTATACTGATATCCGGTCTGACAATCATTGATAAGTCATGAATTTCTTTTGCATGGTTGGCTCCCATTTCGATAACACCAACCCATTCATCACCGGTAAAATTAAGTATGCTTAGTGGAACTCCTATATGATTATTCCAGTTACCGAATGTTTCTCCAACTTTTAAACCTTCTCCAAGTACAGCCGAGACAAACGAGCGAGTTGTTGTCTTGCCGTTCGAACCTGTAATTCCAATAAAAAGAATGCCCATCTCTTTTCGGAAACATGCAGCAGCTTTCTGTACAGCTTTTATTGTATCAGATACAAATATCAGTTTTTTTCTGTATTTTGCGCTGCACTCAACACTGTTTTTCTTATTAACTATTGCAGCAATTGCACCTGCTTTGAATGCATTATCTATATACTTATGACCATCATCATTTTCTGTTTTAATCGCCAGGAAAACATCACCTTGTTTTATTTTTCGTGAATCATTCTGCACACTGCCAACAGTTTTATTCAATGCAGTATCCGACAAACCGGTTTTCCCTCTGCTCCACTTAACAAGACTGCAAAGTTTTAAAACAGGTGTTCTATGTTTTGGATTACGATTCATTTCTGTTTCCTCATATTTTCATAAAGCTCAAAAACAATTTCCCTGTCATTAAAATGATATCGAACACCCTTTATTTCCTGATAATCCTCATGTCCCTTTCCTGCAATTACGATACAATCACCGGGTGTCGCCATTTTTAAGGCTTTGGCAATTGCCTCTTTGCGGTCGGCAATTGTAATATGCGGAAAATCCAGAGGAATTCCCGGGAGTATATCGTTAATTATCGTTTGTGGATTTTCTGATCTCGGGTTATCTGATGTAACAATTGCTTCATCACAATTCTGAGCCACCTCTGCTCCCATCAACGGCCTCTTTGTTCTATCCCTGTCCCCTCCGCAACCAAATACACACATCAACTTTCCACGCGTCAATTTGCGGGCGGTTTTCAGAACATTTACAAGAGCATCAGGTGTATGGGCATAATCAACAATAACTGAAAATGGTGCATCTATTACGACTCTTTCCATTCTTCCCGGAACAGTTTGTATTGATTTACAGGCAGAGCATATTTTTTCAGTACTCAAATCCAATGCTATTGCGCCTGCGCCCATTGCTGCAAGATTGTATAAATTAAAATCACCTCTTAATGAGGAATTGATTTCAAAACATTTTTCATTACAGGAAATCTCAAGGACACATCCGTCCCAGTCGCATTTTGATGAACAGATGCGAACATCTGCTGATGAAGATCTGCCATAGGTTATTATGCGTTTATCATTAATTTCACCTGCAAGCCTCATCCCCCATTCGTCATCAATATTTATTACGGCTGTTCCACTCTGTTTCAAATTATTTTTAAACAATCGTTTTTTTGCCTGATAATAAGATTCCATTGTATTATGAAAGTCCAGATGGTCCTGTGTCAGATTTGTCCACACTGCGATATCAAATTGTAATCCGCAAACTCTATCCAGAAACAGGGAATGTGACGATACCTCCATTACCAGTGCATTGGGCTTTTGCCTGGCATTTGCAATTAAACGAAATATGTCAACAGATTCCGGTGTAGTATGACTTGCTGCATTTTGCGATTTACCTAAAGCATTTCCAACAGTGCCAAACATCCATACATATTCTTTTGAAAACTGCTCTTCAAAAAGTTTCTGGAAAAGGTGTGTCACTGTTGTCTTTCCATTAGTTCCTGTTACTGCAACGGTTGTAATATTATCCACTTCAGTATTCCATAAAGCTTTACCAAGAAACCCCAGTGCAGCCCGGGTATTTTTTGTCTGTATCCAGGGAACCAGCAGATCATGATGCGGGTTCTCTGAAAGTATTGCATACGCACCACGTGCAATGGCATCAGGGATAAATGAATCCCCATGAACATTTATACCAGGAATAGAAACATAGAGGCAGCCCGGTACAACTTTCCGTGAATCATAACAGATATCTGTTATTTGTGGATTCCCCTGATTCTGTGCCAGTATCAAAAGATTCGCCCGGGTAACCAACTCTTTAAGCTGCATATTATTGTTTCTCCGTTTTATCAATTCAATACTTCGTTATGGTCATAACTCTTATTCCCTTGTACGCTAAAATCAGATGCATTTTTTTTAATCCAGTCCATAACAGCAATATTGAAGTCTCTCATGCTGGCTGGATTTAAAGACTGCAATTCTTCCGGCCTCTGATCCATTTCACTGTGTATACATTCGTTGATCTTGTAGTTCATATTTCCTCCTGTCAGCTTTCGAACGAACAGTACAGTGTACATATTTCAGCAGAACGAACAACAGTACCTTGAACCGGCATCTGTTTTTTTAC
>DATGNN010000339.1:0-17917 GCA_035306725.1 Chitinispirillaceae bacterium
CTTCATGATATCGGAAAAATCGGACTGCCCGATTTTTTAATAAAAAAGGCGATATATAATTCAGATGAAATGGAACAAATAAAGAGGCATCCGTTATTGGGAATCAAAATTTTAAAGCAGAACTGCAGAAACATAGCACCAGTTTCTTTATCTGTCATAGGTCAGCACCACGAAAGAATAAACGGAAGCGGTTATCCAAACTGTTTAAAGGGAAGTCAGATTGATGAGAGTGCGATGTTATGTGCTGTTTGCGATATTTATGATAATCTCACTACAGAAAAGGGGAAAAGAAAAGCATGCCTCCCGCAAGAGGCTTTGGCACTGATTTTTCAGGTAGTCGATGAAGAGTACCCAAGAAACCTGATTGAGAATTTCACCAAATTACTTGGAATATATCCTGTTGGAAGTTTTGTCAGATTAGAATCCGGTGAAATGGGAGTAGTTACAAAAACCAACAGGCAGACACTACTTTTTCCACAAATTTTAATTCTTTTTGACACTTCAGGAGAACGTCTGAATAATCCTTTCTTAAGGGATATTTCAAAAACTGATCAACTGAATGGCAATCACCGTATAAAGTGTTCGCTTGATCCTCAATTGTTTAAGATAGATCCCCTTAATGTTCTTATACGTGGCTGACAGGTTCAGATTTGAACAACTAAGTCTTTACTATTATATTAATACTAATATATTAATACTAATATATTAATATTAAAAGGTCATACTTGATTCAAAATCAATGAACAGGTCTGGTCAGAAAATTCATCAAGGTGATATCTTTTAATAGTATGGACTGTTTTGTTTTTTTATGAGGCATTAAATTATGAGTAGAAAATTTAAATATGCCAGAGAGAAGGTTCAAGGGATACTTTTTGGTACTTTTGTTGGTGATGTCCTGGGTGCAAGGTTTGAAGGGCAAAATCCTGAGCAGATACCACCTTTGGATATGGAATTTTTGACAGAAAATTCTACAGGAATTTACACTGATGATACTCAGATGACTATTTCAGTTCTTGAAGAGATGGTAGAGAATGGGTCGATTATTCAGAGCTCTTTGCAGCAAAGATTTCAAAAGAGGTTCTCGCGATGGAGAGGGTATGGTGGAGGTATGCTTGAGGTGATTGAGTATTGGCGTAGTGGTATTGAAGTTCAATCTGCAGCAAAAAAAATATATGGAGGTGCAGGGAGTTTTGGTGATGGTGCTGCTATGCGTATCGCTCCGTTGAGTGCCTTTTTTGATCTGGGGGAACGGGATGATCTGATTGAACAGGTCATTAAGTGTTCAGAAATCACACATGTTCATTCTTATGGAATTTCTGGTGCCATACTTCAGGCTTATGGTGTACTGCTTGCACTAAATGATGTCGCTGTTAATGACTGGCTGGACTATTTTTTTGAGTTGCCGATAGAGAGTGCATACAAAATCAAGCTGGAAAGCGTGATCAGGGCTCTTGAACGCCAGCCATCACCGCAGGAGTGTGCAAAAATTATTGGCAATAGTCCCGAGGCAATGCAGGCCGTTCCATCAGCGGTTTATTCTGTTATACGAAATCATCAATCGTTTGCCGATACCATATCTTTTGCAATCGGTATGGGTGGTGATACAGATACAATTGGAGCAATGGCAGGAGCAATATCTGGTGCAAAACTTGGATATTCAGAAATTCCTGATAAATGGATTAAAATGCTCGAAAATGATTTTGAAGGTAAAGATTTTATTAATGAGCTTATTAACAGAGGTTATGAAAAGCGGAGGGGAGAGGATTCGAACCTCCGGTAAGGTTGCCCCTACGCAGGTTTAGCAAACCTGTGCCTTAAGCCAACTCGGCCACCCCTCCTGAAATGTAAGATTTTAAATATAGTTTCTTTTTCAGATACAGACAAGTTGATAATTTAATTTATTCCGTTGATCAGTAACAAGTGTTGATCGTGTGAATTAAAAGTTTTCGGGTTATTAAAGGCTTATTTGATACTGCTATGGGTGCTGGATGGCACTGTTACGAAAAAAACATGTCGATTTGATTGTGTCGCTTGGCAGGTGACTAAATTATGGACATTGTTTTTCTGGTTTCTGGATTTATGGTACTGATGAGCGTGGGGGTATAAGTTTCAATCTATAAACTCTATTATTTTCTGTTTTTATTTAGGTAAAAATTGACATTAAGGGTGTAATCTGAGTAAATTTCAATTTATTTTTGCTTTTTTAATCTCATAAATTTTAATTTTTTCTTAAATTTTTGTTATGGCATGCTTTTTAATTAAGATGTATACTTATGATGGAAACGGATATCTTCAGACTTAAGTATTCTTTTCGCAATAATTAGACTCCAGGTCGTTATAATTTGGGGAATTTTTCCAATATTAAAAAGAAATGCAGGAAAATGTCAGGTTTTACCCTGTTTGGATGTCAATCACAATGGCGAAAAACAAAGAATGTTTTCAGGAGTACCATGGAAAATAAAAACCTGAAAGAAACATATTATGGATATCTTCGTTACTTTCTTGCCAAAGATGAATCGACTGCAACATCATATGATAAATACATGGCACTTGCATATGCTGTTCGCAGTGAAATGGTTGATAACTGGATCAAAACGCAACAGGAATACCACCAGCGTAATCTTCGCCGGATTTATTATCTCTCAATGGAATACATTTTTGGCAAAAGCCTTCGCCAGAATATGATCAATTTAGGTATAGAAAAACCTTTAATTTCTGCGGTTAATTCTTTGGGTTTTTCTTTTGACGAACTTGTACACCAGGAAGATGATTTTGAATTGGGAAATACAGGAAAGGGACGCATCGCTGTATGTTATCTGGAGTCGATGGCGACCATAGGAATACCTTCAATGGCGTATGGGTTACGATATGATTATGCTCAGTTTCAGCAGAGTATTAAAAAGGGTATTCAGATCGAACGTCCTTATGATTGGCTTCACAGGGGGCATCCTTGGGAAATTATCAGACCGGAATACTCCTGTCTGGTACAGTTCGGTGGGCAATGCAGTTGTGGTGGTGGTGGGCCGTTAGGTCCAGCAGAGTGGGAAACTCAGGAACAGGTTCATGCTATTCCTTATGATGTACCGGTTGCGGGTTACAACAACAATGTTGTTAACACACTCAGATTATGGTCTGCAAGGCCTTCAGAAGAGTTCTTGCCTGATTATTTCAATCACAGTGATTATGTAAGGGCATGTGAGGAAAAATCGCAGTATGGTAGAATTACAAAGGTTTTGTTTCCAGAGGAAGACGTAAGGCGTGCTACTGAATTAAGGATGAAACAGCAGTATTTTTTTGTCAGTGCTGCGCTTCAGGATATTTTGCGGCGATATAAAGTAAATAACAGTAACATACTTGATTTCGATAAAAAAGTTGTGATTCAGCTCAATGGAAGCAGGTGTGCATTAGCAATTCCGGAATTGATGCGTTTACTGGTTGATGTGGAAAACATTCCATGGGAAGAGGCATGGAGAATTACTTCAAATGTATTTGCATACACAAGTAATGCTGTTTCCAAAGATAATCTGGAGACCTGGCCTGTTTATAAAGTTAATCAGATTTTTCCCAGACACATGCAGATAATATTTGACATTAATCAGTTTCATCTTGATAATGTTCGAAGATGTTTCAGTAATGATCCGGAAATGGTCCGTTCTCTTTCACTTATAGAAGAGGGTGAGGTAAAACGGATAAGGCTTGCACATCTTGCTGTAGTCGGTTCTTTTTCTGTTAATGGCATTTCAAGAATTCAGTCTGATTTACTTCAGAAAAAACTGTTTCCGGTTTTTTCTCAATATAATCCTCAAAAATTTTGCAACAAAACCGTAGGTGTTGCTCATCGCAGGTGGCTGTTGTGTGCTAATCCTGAATTATCAGAACTGATTAGTTCTGCTATCGGGGATCAATGGATTACCAAACCTGAAAAGCTATTGGATCTGGAGCAGTATGCTGATGATAAGCAATTTTTAAAATCACTTTATGATGTTAAAAAAAATGCAAAAGTCAGATTAAGTTCTCAGATCAGGGAGAAATGCCGGTTTGATCCGGATGAAACGGTTATGTTTGATATACAAAGCGGAAAAATTCATCCATGTAAAAGACATGTTCTTCATATCTTCCATATCCTGCATCGTTATCTTTTAATCAAATCGGGGTATAATCTTACGTCTCCGAGGCTGCATATTTTTTCCGGAAAAGCGTCACCGTCTGATTTTCTGGCAAAACAGGTTATTCAGCTTATAAATGTTACAGCTGAGCTTGTTAATAATGATCCACAGGTAAATGATAAAATCAGGGTTATATTCGTGCCCAATTTTGGAATGAGCTGGGCAGAAAAGATGGTACCGGGTGCTGATCTTTCAGAACAGATTTCAACAGCTTCATTTGAAGCTGCGGGTACTTTCAATATGAAATATGCTTTTAATGGGGCCCTGACTATTGCAAGCAAAAGTGGATCGAATATCGAGTTGGCAGAAAAAGTCGGAGATGAAAATGTTTTTCTTTTTGGAAAAGACAGTGAGTTTACTTCATCTATTCAGAATTATCATCCTTGTGAACTACTTTCATCAGATCGATCTTTGCAGAATATTTTCAGTCTTCTTGATACCTATTTATCACAGATTCAGGAAGGGTCTTCTATTAACCCCCTGATTTCATCATTGCGTGATTCGGACAGGTATTTTGTGCTTGTCGATTTTAATGATTATATCAAACAACAGGAGCAGGTGGATTTACTGTTTGCTGATAAAATGCAATGGACAAGAAAATCTCTGCTGAATATTGCCCGTATCGGCTGGTTTTCAAGTGACAGGGTGACTGCTGAATACATTAAAGATATCTGGAAGGTACCGGTTTTATGAAAAAAGAGATAAAGCTTAGTGGGATACCGGTAGTTTCTGGATGGGGGGTAGGGAGTGCATATTTTGTAGGCAGGGCTGTGCAGCAGACCTCTACAGTATCCATATCACGACAGGATGTTGGTGATGAGATAATGCGTTTCAATGAGATACGTGAAAAAGCAAAAAAGAATTATCGACAATATATTACTGATCTGGGTGGTTCTACTGTTGACGTGTCTGTTTTGAACATATATGAACATATCCTTGATGATCCCGCGTTTATTGGTCAGGTAGTAGAAACGATTTCTTCAAAACTCTATGATCTTGAGACTTCAATCAGGCTTGTTTCCAATGACTTTATTAACCGGTTCAATTCTGCCGGAACTGCATATTTTAAGGAACGAAGCAGCGATATGGTTGAGGTTTGTGAAAAACTGATTTCTTATCTTTATCAGGATAACGGAAGAGCGAAAACTTTTATGGAGCCTGTTATTCTGGTAGTGTTGCGTACATTTACTCCTACGGACATTTTGTCTTATGACAAATCTAAAATTCAGGGAGTTGTTACTGTCAGCGGTGGAAAAACTTCACATGCAGCTATCCTTGCACGTTCTTATTCCATTCCTGTGGTTTCCGGGTTGCAGAATATTTCAGAAAGTATCAATCCGGGTGATCAGGTCCTTGTTGATGCGGAAAAAGGTGTTGTTTATGTAAGGCCTTCAACTATTGTCGTTTCCCGTTTTAAAAGGCAAACAGACAATGAAAAGACTCTGAAAGAACTGAAATCAAAATGGCGAAGACCAGTCTACACTACCGATGGGATACAGATTGATGTCCTTGCCAATATTTCTCTTGCAGATGATGTTAATGACGCCAGAGAGTTCGGGGCTGATGGAATCGGACTTATCAGAACAGAGTATCTTTTATCAAACCGCAAGGAAATGCCTTCCGAAGAAGCTCAATATGAATATTATAAGCAGATTTTGGAGAAAGCTGATAACAAACCGTGTGTTATAAGATTAATGGATATTGGTGGTGATAAAATACCTCAGTTTTTTGACATGCCTCTTGAATTCAATCCGTTTATGGGATGGAGGGCTATAAGAATATTTCTGGAACGCAAAGAGATCTTTGAGACTCAGGTTACAGCTATTTTAAAAGCAGGAATCAATCATGAGTATTCTATCATGATGCCAATGGTTACAACATTGCAGGAGTGGCTGGAAGCAAAAGCCTTTATCACAAAAGTTGCTTCAAAACTTGGTTTGAAAAGACCTAAATGCGGTGTTCTATTTGAAGTACCTCTTGCCATACTTGAGATGAGCACTTTTTTAAAAGAGATTGATTTTGCTTCAATAGGAACAAATGATCTTATTCAGTATCTGAGTGCTGCTGATCGAAACAACGCAAAAGTTAATTATTTATACAATCCTATTGAACCTGCTTTTCTCAGGATAATCCGGACTGCAATTAAATGTGCCAACGATAATGGAATGTCTCTTTCAGTTTGTGGAGAAATGGCGGGTAATCCTATTCATACAGTTTTACTGGTGGGGCTCGGGCTTCGAAGGTTCAGTGTAATACCAAGAAATATCCCTCTGATAAAAGAAATTATTGCAAATATCAGTTTTGCTGAAGCTGCAGAGAGTATTTCTCATATTGATGCTATCGAATCAACAGAAGATATGGATGAATGGCTGAAAAATTTGAATAAGAGACTGTTGGGTAATGTCCTTGAAAAATTACCGCTGACGGTTGGAGTATAAGTTTAATATTCTCAAAAAAAAAATAATTATCTGAACTTTCGTTTTATCCTCTCTTTCTTGTTCTGTATGTTTCAAAATAATTTAAGCTTAAAATTTACTCAAATTGATCGTATGTCAGAATTGACATAAAAAGCTCAGAACCAGGAGACGTTAACTTAACACCATATATAGACAGCAGAATTCAGTATTAAGAGAAAAACTGATAAATATTTTCCACTTGTTATCTTGAATCTGATTTATTTTCATCCGTTGGTGCAGTATCATCTGACATATTTAAAATTATTGAATCTTTTTATTGGTTTATGATGTGAATTTAATAATCATGTTTTTGTGGGTAGTACCATTTTTAATATTACCGGGAAGCTATCTGTTATTTCGGTTAAAACGAGGCAGAGTAATACGGTATTGGATCTATTTTGCGATACTTTTCTGTTCATTTCTTTTTGATCTTACAGGAACCTCTTTCAGGATTGATTTTTTTGATATACTGCTATTTCTGGGTACCACATTAACACTTTGTGAATTTTTCTGGTGGCTTCATTTTATTAAAAACAAAACTCTTTTCAGTGTAGTATTTTTGGGTGCTTTAACCTTTTTTATATTGTCATATCATGAGTGGATTCTTCTTGGGCCTCAAAAAATATCAACTTTATGGGAATCTGAAATTGTTGATTCATTTAAAGGAAAGACTGGAAATTATCGGATAAAAGAGAAAAAAAATATTGAAGATGGGAAAACTATTCGTGTTTTTTATTTATATAAAGAGATGAACAGCCCGTTTTTTGAACAGATTATTGGATTGTTTACAGTCCCGGCAGATTATAAAAAGGCAATATTTTCTTTTAAATGGAGAAATACTGCACAAGGGGTTCGTTTGGATATGATAGGGGATAGGGATACATTATGGACACTGGGTGAAGGTATTTCAAATACTGTTAAGTGGAAATTGTATTAATGTGTATGCAGGTTCTATATTTTACATTAATAATAATAACGGTACCTTAATGCGATATGCATCGTGACATGGGCTTTTATTTCCTCAAAATGTATATTAGTCTGGTTCAACAGCCGGTAAAGGAAAATGTTTTTGTCTCTGTTAAGGTTTATTATTTTAGAAGTATAAGTTTTTGATGAAAGGAGAATTGAATGAAATATCAGTTCCGGAGTCTTTTAGTATCTGTTTTTCTGGGCATGCCTTTTTTAGTGGCAGGCGAGGTTGTAATTGTAAGTTCACCAGGTGCATGGTTAACTCAACGCAGCGATACAATTGTTGCGAAGGCTCAGATAGATACCGCACAACTTGAGAAAAAAGAGATAACTATAAAGCTGGCACAGGTTAATAACGGGAAAAAGCGGGTGGTAGCGACGAAAACCTTTAAAGTTGAAGATAATATGGGAGAGTTTTCATTAGGTGCCATAAATAAAGATATCGTAGGTGGTACAGAATTTCTGGAATTAAACTGGAGTGTTGCGGGTAGTGATGAAAGTGGGTCTGTGGGGCCAGTTGGAATTGTCAAACTTGAAGAAAAAAAAGATGTTGAGGATTTATTGGCTGCCCCGGTTAAAAAGAGATCTGATATTGATGATGTCGTATCGAAATTTGAAAAACCAAATAAGGTTGGCAATTTTGAATTTGTTACAGCATGGGATACCAGCAGCCTTTATTTGATTTTCAAAAAAAGTGAGGAGCCTGGATCTATACAGTTTTTTATTGATGGAAAGAACGGGAAAAAGGCGTTTCTCTCATATCCTGACAGGATAATCTGTTATACTCCTTCGAAAGATTCGATACACGGTTTTAATTACAAAAGAGAAGTAAGGGCGGATTCTCTGATTTATACAGAAAATGTCTGGAATCATGAGATAGCAATAAAAACTGCTGGGGACAAAACATTAATTGTTATTCCATGGGCTGATGCTGGAATTATTCCATTTGAGGGGCGAAAATGTGGGCTTGGAGTTTTTGCATTGAACAGTTCAAACAAGGTAACCAGTTCTATTCCTAAGAATGCTAAAAAGGATATTCCAGGTACATGGACTGATCTGGTTTTGCAGAAGTAGAAGAAAATATTTTTTATGGAAAGAAAAAACATTTGTTAGTTGGCTTTAATTTTGGATTTGCTCTTTTATAAAAAAAGAGTTATTTTATACGGTCAGATAAATAATTACTGTTTTATCTTTTGCATAACTTGTAAAGGAATACAGAGTTTTTTTTTAAAATAAGTTGTACATTATCATCGTTATGGTGGCTGTAGTTCAATGGTTAGAGCACTGGATTGTGGTTCCAGGCGTTGGGGGTTCGAGTCCCCTCAGCCACCCCAAAAAAAATTAAATATTTTTAACTATTAATCGAATACACCTTGGTGTTATTTGAATCCTTATTATACTCCATTTATTCTTCAATACATACAACTTATTATACCCTGTCAAAGTCTAAATAATGGTTTAATTGATTTGAATAACAAAGCAATAATGCATATTCATATTTATAATTTAATTAAAAAAGAAGAGGCGTATGACTGCTTGGAGTGATTTGCTAAATAAAAAAACTACTATTGTTCCGGCAAAAGCCGATAAGGATCTTGATATACAGCTTAAGAGTTTCATTACGGAGCTGGTAAACGCTTATAAGGAGAACCGAAGAAATCCGCAGGAATCTGATATTTACATTGATATCATTTATACCAGATTTGGAATTGGCAAAAAGGTTGAAACTTTAAAATCTATTGGTGCACGGTATGGGTGTACTCGTGAAAGAATTCGACAAAAACAGAACTACCTTCTGGACTGTATTAAAGAAACAATTGAGAATGGATATTATGAAGACAGGTATTGTAAAATAATACTCAATTCAAAAACTGCCAGGTTGTTTCGGTCCGTTGCCCAGAAACTGAATTCTGAAATTATATTTTCTCAGGATGAATTTTTGAAGATGTTCAAAAATTCTAAAATGAATCTACCGGATTGGGCAATATCACTCATAATAGAGTTGTATAACATAAGACACTTTACATATAAAGGCAAACTCTATTATTGTAATACCAGTGAAGATGAAATGATTAAATATCAGAAAAAAATTCGGGATATACGAAGATTCTGTCTGAAGCAGAAACTTTCTGTAAAGGCAAGAAAACTGGAGCAGGTATTTAAAATAAAAGATAGTGGGTTACTTGATAAATTATGTAAAATCGCCGGGCTTGAGCCGCTGCGTGATAAAGAAGGTTTAAAATACAGTGTACCTGATTCTGGTGTCCTGAAAGCAGCTGATATTGCATATCGGATATTGTATGAAAGAAAAGACAAAATGCACCTCAACGAGTTGCGGGAAGAGTTTTTTAAACGGGCCGGGTACAGATCTGCTCTAAGTCTGAATCTAAGTCTGGATGAAAGATTCAAGCCTGTAGGCAGAACAGGCTATTGGGTTTTGAAAGAATGGAAATATAATACCAGTACCTACGATAAAGTTGTGGCTTCAGTTTTCGAAAAATTTAATAAGCCTTTGACTGTTGATAAGATTTATAAACACATTGTCCGTTCCAGGTCGGATCTGAAACCCGGTACACTTCATTCTATCCTGGGAACAAAAGATTATGTCAGGATTGCGCCGGAAACCTATGTTACAAGTGCAATGGCCAAAAATATGGGTATTAAAAGACAAACCAAGGTTAGGGGAAACCTGTCCATTACACAGCTTAGCAAAGAACTTATTGAGATGCTTGGCGACGAAAGATTGCCGCTTGCAAATGTGGTAAATCATTTTATCCGCAAATATGGAGTTAGTGAAGCAGGTATCAGGAGTAAAATCAATACTCTAAACTTTTTAAGTAAATCCGTGCGTGGTAACAGAGTCTTTATCAAACTTAAAAAAGGTGCTGAGCCGGTAATAATTGAAGACCAGCGGGAAGTAATCAAATCTTATGTAAATGATATACTTAAAAAAGAAAAAATCGTTGAACTTAATCTAATGATCAGAGATCTGAGCGAAAAATTTAATTATTGTGCACCTTTCTATTATAAAGTTATTTCAGAAATGAAATTAAAGAAAAAACGCAACGAACGAGGACGGGTAGTTTTAATGAAAAATGAGAAAAATACCAGATCAAAGAAAAGAAAAAGCTGATTCTTTTTCACAATAGAGTTTTGTTCTCATTTTTTTCAGCACATTATTTAAACTAAAAACAAAATCTGTTTTTTATTACCATGAATTTGTATCAAATTCTATGGTAAATCGTAGCGTGTATTTGATACGCAATGTATTTAGGTGGGTGTTAACAAAGGCTCAATGAAAAAAACGGACAGATCGCTTAATCTGTTGCAAATGCTGAATGTTTTTGAGTCTCTTGCAGGCATTAATTATAGTTTGTTTTCAGATTTTTTTAAAGTTCTGTTTCGAATTTTGAGTTTAACAATCCACAATCGCGGTCGGGGCTCGGAATTCGGGGTCGGTATCGATTCTAAATTCATCCCACTCAATCACATTTCAATTGATTCGATACCGATGCTGATACTGAACAAAAAGCGATGCCGATACCGGATAAGACCAGGTAGATATGACATTCACAGGCCATTAAACCCTTTCTGTGGCAGCGCCGCTCGCGCAGTTTATGGTTAATTTATCATCTTCATAGGTTAACAATAATTAACTCCTTTATTGCCAATTAAAGATCAAATTCAGCATGAATTTTCCAGAATGTTTTATCCTGCAATTTCTCTGCCCGTACTGATCGTTTGAAGTGTTAAGTTAATGATGATAACTGGGATAAGATGGAAACGGATTTTAACTGTGAACGGTTACATCATGTATATTATACCTGAATCAAACGATTCATTTGCGCGGGTCTTTTTAGCGGACATTGGCATAAAGGGTTGATAAATTGTTTTAGACGTATAGTGTGTAGATATGATTTTTACAACCATAGAATTCTTTCTATGATAAAATACTGCTCTTCAAGGCTTATCGTAAATTAATCGAATCTATTCGGTTACACTTTTTTTGGGGTTAACAGTTAAAGATCAGGAGTTAAAGATACATGCTTGACATTCAAAAAATACGTGAAAATCCTCAGATGATCAACGAGGCAGCAAATAATAAAAAAAATCCGATTGATATTGATTCGATTATTAATCTGGACAACGAGAGGCGGGACATAATCCGGGAGGTAGAGAAACTTAAAAACCAGAGAAATGTCAGTTCTCAGAAAATTGCTGTTTTTAAAAAACAAAAGCAGGATGCATCAAAGCTCATTGAAGAGATGAAATCTGTTTCAGATACGATAAAAAATATGGATTTGCAATTGACTCAGAAAGAGCAGCAAATTCATGAACATCTGATTCGAATTCCAAACATTCCACATATCAGTGTTCCTCATGGTGAGAGTGAAAAAGATAATGCTGTTGTATATGAGTGGGGAGATGCAAGAGAGTTTTCATTTGAACCCAAAGATCATCTTGAGATAGGTACTGCACTGGGTATAATTGATTTTCCCCGGGGTGCAAAAATTACAGGTGCCGGATTTCCTGTGTACAAGGGGGCAGGTGCACTTCTTGAGCGGGCGCTGATAAATTTTATGCTGGACACTCACTCTGGTAATGGGTATACGGAAATTTTTCCTCCTTTCCTGGTGAACAGGGCCAGCCTTTTTGGAACCGGACAGCTTCCCAAAAGTGAAGATCAGATGTACTATATCAAAGAAGACGATCTGTTTTGTATTCCTACAGCTGAAGTGCCGGTAACCAATCTTATGAGAGATGAGATGATAGACTTTGTTGATCTTCCTTTGAAATTTTGTGCTTACAGTGCCTGTTTTCGAAGAGAAGCCGGATCGTATGGCAAGGATACGAAGGGGTTCTTGAGGGTTCATCAGTTTAATAAGGTTGAACTGGTAAAGATTGTTCTTCCTGAAGAATCTTATGAGGAACTTGAGCTTTTAAGAAAAGATGCAGAGAGTATTCTCAAGATGCTGGGGCTTAAATACAGGGTACTTATGCTTTGTGATGCAGATCTTTCATTTGCGGCTGCAAAATGTTACGATCTTGAAGCCTGGGCTCCTGCAGAACAGAAATATCTTGAAGTCTCTTCATGCAGCAATTTCGAAGATTTTCAGGCCAGACGGATGAATATACGTTTTCGTCCACAGGGAAAAGAAAAACCAAGGTTTGTACATACTCTTAATGGAAGTGGTCTGGCAACTGCAAGAATACTTGCTGCTCTTTTGGAGAATTATCAAACAGAACAGGGAACAGTTCTGATACCTGAAGTTCTTCAACCATATATGCATGGGATTAAGGAGATTGGTCCCAGGTGAAAAACTTTCTTGGGAAAGTCGTCACAGCTCCGACTTTTTACTCGTTTTTGCTTTCAATCAAGCCATTCATTGGTAAAAATCTTCTTTTTCTGATTTGTGCTGCTGCATTGATTTTATACAATGTGTTTACATGTACATTGATCAGCCGGTTAAAGGATGAGACAATAATTGTAACTGGAGCATACGCAGAGCTTATCGGTACTGCAGTATCGGGTATAATGGAACATGAAAAGATTAATGATGCACTTCAAACGGTTCTTCATAAATCAAAAAACCCTGTAATAATCACTGATACAGCCTGGAATCCCGTTATCTGGGAAAATATCTACACAGGGCCTCTTTTTAAAAGAAAATTACTTGAACAGACTACACTTACACCTGAAACAGAGCAGTTTTTGCGTAAAAAAATCATGGAGTTCAAAAACACCTATGAGCCGCATCCAATTATTATAAAAGACAGTAATACGCAACTTGGTTTTCTTTTTTTTGGTAACCAACCTCTGATTCGCAGTTTGACACTAATGCCATTTTTTGAAATCGGACTTGTTGCATTACTGATAGGATTGGCATATCTTTCATTTAACAGCATTAGAAATACAGAACGAAGCAGATTATGGGTCGGTTTGGCTAAAGAAACTGCTCATCAGCTTGGAACCCCGATCTCTTCACTTATGGGATGGGTCGAATACATTAAAACCATTCAGGAAACCAGTTCGCCATTAGATCCACAAATATTTATGGAACAGGCAAAAACAATATGTGATGATATGGAGAATGATCTCAAGCGGCTTATAAAAGTCACATCAAGATTCAGTCAGATAGGTTCGGTTCCTTTACTTTCTCCATTATCTGTGAATACTGTTGTGCATGATATTGCTGCTTATTTCAGGATGAGAATGCCTTTTTCGCGAAAAAAAATTGAAATCAGGTGCAATACATCAAAAACACCGGATGTAAATGTTAATCATGAACTTGTTGAATGGGTATTTGAGAATCTGGTAAAAAACTCTGTAGATGCTATTGAGTCAAATAATGGGTTAATTGAGATTAAAACTGAATATGTTTCCGAAAAAAGAATACTTCGTATTCTGTTTATTGACAATGGAAACGGAATCTCATGGGAAGCGCAGAAAAGAATATTTGTACCTGGATATACTACAAAAAAGAGGGGATGGGGACTGGGGCTGACTCTTGCCAAAAGAATCATTGAAGATTATCATAAAGGCAGGATTTATGTTAAAAGTTCTCAAAAAGATAAAGGAACTGTTTTTTGTATTGATCTTCCGGTCAATACAGAAAATGTCTGATAAATCAGGGGGGGTATAATGTCCGGAGGAAAGAAAAAAGTTCTCTGGGTTGATGATGAGATAGAATTTCTCAGATCTCACATAATGTTTCTTGAAACAAGAGGGTATTGTGTTACACCGGTTTTCAGTGGTGATGATGCCATACATTTAATTGAACAGAATCCCCGGAAATTTGATATAGTGCTTCTTGATGAGAGGATGCCTGGAAAAGACGGAATCACTACTTTTGAGGAGATAAAACAGATCAATCCGGATCTTCCTGTGGTTATGGTAACCAAAAATGAGGAAGAACACGTGATGGAGAGTGCTCTGGGGAGAAAAATTGATGCTTACCTGACCAAACCTGTTAACCCAAGCCAGATTCTCCTTGTATGTAAAAGACTGCTTGAGTCCAGACGGATTCTTTCAAATCAGATTTCACAAAAATTTATCCGCAGTTATTCCGAAAACCGTACTGCTCTTGGCGGTTATCAGTCATGTAAAGACTGGATAAAGATATATGACAGTCTGGTCTATTGGGATCTGGAACTTGATAAAATTGATGATGAAGGATTGCGGCAGACTCATGCCGGGCAGAAATCGGATAGTAATGCAGTTTTTTCAGATTACCTGGTTGAAAATTATGTCAGCTGGTTAAAAGGAGAGAGAGAGCCACCTGTTCTTGGTCATGACGCATTGCAGAAGATTGTGCTTGAAAATCAGGATCAGTTCAAGACTACTTTTTTATTTGTACTTAGTGGAATGAGGTATGATCAATATATAATCATGGAGAGGATACTGCGGCAATTCTCTAATGTACAGAAAAATAACTTTTTTTCAAACATTCCAACTGCCTCAGTCTTTTCAAGGATATCATTGTTGTCCGGGGCTCTGCCGGCTGAAATCTCCGAAAAAGAAAAAAATATCTGGAAAACTGGTAATGAAGACCAAATGCAGACCAGTGTTTTTGAAAAAAAAGTCCTCTCCAGTTTATTAACTGTAAATGGAATAAAAATCAATAATAATGAACCATGGTTTCTATATTTATCCGATTCTGTTGACTCGAATCAGATAATTCATCAGATTGATAAATGCAAGAAATCAAAAGTCGTTGTCTGTGTAGTTGACTTTTTTGACTTTTTAAGCCATAATCAGCCCCAAAAAGGTGTTCTGAAAGAATTGATACGTGATGAAAGCGGGATAAGAACTCTTACAAACTCCTGGTTTGAGAGGTCTGCTGTCTTAAAAATAATGAAAGACCTGATCTCGAAAGATTACAGGTTAATTATTACTTCTGATCATGGAAATGTTCTTTGCAGCCGCAGTACCGAATTATACCGTGTCCAAAACTGGAGCAAAAATTTGAGGTACAAATTCGGATCTGATATTTCCTGTGATGAAAGAAGGGCATTGTTTATACGGAATCCGGTTAATTTCGGATTGCCAGGTACTATACAGGACAAGTCCTGCTTTATTGCAAAGGAAAATTATTACTTTGTTCCACCTGAAAAAAACGAACAGTATAAGACTCAGTTTCGTAATAGTTTTCAGCATGGTGGTATCTCCATGGAGGAGATTATTATGCCGCTGGGTATTTTTACAAGATAAATCTAAATCATTATGAAAGTAACTGCATATTCAGTTGAACAGACACGTGAATTGGGTGCTTTATTTGCCTCGAAAGCAATGCCTGGTGATATTTATTTGCTTGAGGGAGATCTGGGTACCGGTAAAACAGAATTTGTTCGTGGATTTACAGAAAAACTGGATAGGCAATGTACTGTCAGAAGTCCCACATTTTCCATTATTAATGTGTATGCAACCAGGGCGTTTCCTGTGTACCATTTTGATTTTTATCGCATGTGTGATCCTGATGAGTTGAACGAAACCGGTTATTATGAGTATATAAACGGTGACGGGGTGTGTCTGATAGAATGGGGAAATCTGTTTCCTGAAGTGATACCGCAAAATGCTGTAAGGATAAAGATTACAGATGTAAATGAGAATGTCAGGATAATTGAAACAGCAAAAGTATTGTAAGTTTTTTTTTCGGAGTCGGAATTCGGAATCATTGAAATAAAAGATTCAGAATCGAGTGCTGCCAAACCCCGAATTATTGAGTTCGAAATACGAAACAAACAAGCATAGTAGAGTGTCTGATTTAATTCTTAATTCATAATTCTTAATTGTAATCCCTTGTACAGTTATTTATGTTTTACGAACCTTGATTCCTCTTGAGCTCAGATAATCCTTTATCTCTTTTATTGTATATTCGTTATAATGAAGTATTGAAGCTATCAGGGCTGCATCAGCACCGCCTTCAGTGAGAATATCATAAAGATGGGATGGCTTGCCTCCTCCTCCCGATGCAATTACCGGAATGGAAACGGAATCGGCAATTTTTCTTGTCAGGCGAATTTCATATCCCTCTTTTGTTCCATCTGCATCAATGGAGTTTATCACGAGTTCTCCGGCTCCAAGTTCCTGGCCTTTTTTTGCCCACCAGAGTGCATCTATACCGGTATGAATCCGTCCACCATGGGTTACGACTTCGTAACCGGAAGGGATTTTTTGAGAAATTTCAACTTCAAGAACATCCATTGACAGTACGACAGCCTGAGCACCGAAAACCTTTGCTGTATCAGAAATCAGGTTTGGATTGGCAACTGCAGCAGTGTTAACATTGACTTTTTCTGCTCCTGCCAGAAGTACATTCGCACAGTCTTGTACGGTTCTGAGGCCGCCGCCCACAGAGAAAGGGATGAATATCCGTGATGCAACCTTGTTTACAACATCCAGCATGATATTGCGGTTGTCACTTGACGCTGTGATATCGTAGAGTACCAGTTCATCAATACCATTTTCATAATATTTTGCTGCTGTAGAAACCGGGTCGCCAATATCTTTTGTATCCACAAATTTTACACTTTTAGCCAGATTGCCGTCACGCACATCCAGACATGAGATTATCCTTTTACTTAGCATAAATTTCCGTCCCAGGAGGAGAAATTCGAAAGTATCCGTAAACCTGCCGGCCCGCTTTTTTCCGGATGAAATTGTGTTGCTACGAGGTTGTTACATCCAATAACTGACGGAAATTCGATTTCGTATTCGCAAACCGCCAGTATTGATGAGGGGTTGTGCGGCTGCGGGTAGAAAGAATGGACAAAATAGAATTCGTCACCCGGATCGACATTGTCAAGAATCGGATGATCCGAGAGTTTCCTTATTTGATTCCATCCCATGTGTGGAATCTTGAGTCTGGGGTTTTCAGGTTTGAATTCGGGACAATCGCCCTTTATAAGGCCTAAACAATCTGTATTCCCTTCCATAGAATGGGAAAGAATAATCTGTGTTCCCAGGCAGATGCCGAGTATTGGTATTCCTTTAGCGTAACTTTCTTTCAGAGCCTGATCTAGTCCGCGATTAATGATTGTATTCATTGCTGAAGCTGCATGGCCGACTCCCGGGAAAATTATACGCTCAGACATCCTGATCTCATCGGGATCCGGGGTAATTCTGGATTGAATTCCCAAATAATCCAGGGCACGTTTAACCGAAGTTAAATTACCGGCATCATAGTCGATAATGGCAATCATTGGAGTTTCCTCACAGATTAAAAATGATTAAACAGAATTAGAAATATAAGTTCTGGGAGAGGTGGAAATAGAGTTGCAGTTTTATCAATTATCAGAATTAAGGTTAAGCAAGAATAGATTTAA
>DATGNN010000340.1:0-4451 GCA_035306725.1 Chitinispirillaceae bacterium
CCTTTTCCTCGAACGCTCACTACCTTTGCTTTTGACAAAAGCAGCTCCGGGTGGTTTGGTTTCTACGCCTGCTCGTCGAAACCGCCAGGGCCCACCTCCATCACAAAGAGAGTTAGCAGGACACACTGCGCTCGGCGAACATGAAAATCTTTTAACAAAAACATTTATTGCACCCGGTATGGGGTAATCTGCTTCGGGCAAAAACTACTGATTGACTTTTCATTTCCGTAATATATCTTAATAATGATTTTCTTCTACATATACAAAATGGAGCTCGGTTTATGAAACAATATTTGTTGATTCTGGCAACAGTACAAATCGTTACTTTATTTTTCGGTTGCAGCAAGGAAAACCCCCTGTCTCCAAGCTATACCAAAACCGGCCAGGAAGCACTTCTTATCGTTGTCGAAAACAATAACCTTCTCGACCCCTCAATGGAGACCGGCTATACATATTATCAAAAAGAGATGAAAACTATTTTCGCCGATGTTTTCGAAATCCAACCGGATGATATTCCAGACAGCCTCTCCCTTGATGAAGTCATCGATCAGTTCGGCGAGGACTGGCAGATTCGTGCATTGACCGAAGCAGCACAGCCCTTCTATACGAAAATCGTTGCCCTCACTGATGAGGCCGCTACCGGAAAAGCAGTTCTCGATTCCCTTACAACGATGTGCACGAGTGGCTATACAGTGGATATGATCTTCAACCTTCACGGAGGATTGAATTTTTTCAGCGGAGAAACGTCGATACTTTTCGCCGACAGTTCGTACGACCTCGATGCATTCACCGACAGCATTAAAAGCCGCTCAGCCTGCCCCCGCGCGCTGTATCAGACCTGCTGTTATGGCTCTTCCATGATTGAGGCATGGGAACGCTTGGGCATAACTGCGGTAAATGGCTCGTTTGATGAAAACTCGTTAGTCATGTTTTCACCAATCTATTTTCTACAAAACTGGACCGGCGCAATGACATTCAGCCAGGCTGTACAGACGGCTTTCAACCAAGAGTACAGAAAAATCGAATCGTACAGTAACGTGCTCGAGGAAATCACGATGCTTCTGGACGAGGAACTGTTAGCCGGGAGCATACAGGAAACTGGTGGAACAGACACAATGTTGCTCTGGAGAAGTTTCGAACTGTAGCCATTTCTTTAAGGTGCAGGTGCTGCTCAACATAACGACCGCGGAGGGCTTATTTTTCTTAATTCACTGAAATGGATATCGATTAAGAAAATTACAAATACTAACAGGTACAAAATTTCAATAATTCTACCTGCTTGAAAAATTTGAGCTGGGATTAAGAATGTCTCACCCTGCTTTGTCGTATAAAGTCCGGCTCACCGGACCAGCGCAGTTTTCAGGGTCTGTGTGTTGCCGGTAGTTATTTCATTTTAATTTGTTTATCTTGTTTTAAAATTTTTTAGTTAAAATCGGGACCTTTCTTACATTTCCGTTGGAGGATTGTAAACTGGCATGCTATCGTCTGGATTTTTGCCTCGCCTCTTTCTTTTGATTTTTGACTTTTTTAGACGATGACTACTCCGATTTGGATGATTACGGTGATTTGTCCTCTCTTCATAAATCCAGAAATGGAAACAATCATTTGCGCAAAGCAGTTTGGAAAAAGAGAGTAATTGGTAAGCAGTAAAATAAGAAAAGCCCTGAATCAATTCTGTTCAGGGCCCTTTCCTGAAACCTGCTCTGTTCACGGTAGTGCAGATATTTTTGTGTAAACTCGATTTGAAGAAGATGTATATACAGTCATAATAAATAGAGAATTATTTTAGTTACAAGATTAGATTGTATGGTTTATCCAACCCACCCCCTCGAGGGGGTGGGTTGATAAAAGAGTTTAACTGCACTTTATTTCGTGATTTTCACACGGTCTCCAAAAAAAATCGCAAGATTATCAATAATGCTCGCCCAACCTCTAATCGGCATTGTCCACTTTTCGACTACTTTCATTGTCGTAAGATAAAGTATTTTCATTGTAGCATTATCACTGACTAATGCACCTTTTGTCTTTGTTGCTTTGCGCAATTGACGGTTGTAGTTCTCAATTGCGTTGGTCGTATAAATGAGTTTTCTGATTTCAGGCGGGTATTTGACATGGTACTGATCTCATTCCAGTTATCACGCCAGCTTTTTACACCCAGCATGTACTTTGAAGACCATTTACTTTCAAACTCATCAAGAGCAGATAATGCACTCTGTTCTGTTGCCGCCTTGTAGACAGGCTTAAGGTCAGCAATGAAAGATTTACGGTCTTTATAACTCACGTAACGGGTGCTGGCACGAATCTGATGGATTACGCACGCTCTTGTACCTCGGTTCTCGGGAAAGCTGCCCCCAGAGCCTCTACAAAACCTTTCAGGCCGTCGATGCTTGCGATAAGAATGTCCTCAACACCTCTTGATTTCAAACCGTTCATAACGCTTAACCAGTAAGCTGCCCCTTCCGATGCACCCAACCAGATTCCCAACACATCTTTGTAGCCATCCAGGTTTGTTCCTATAGCAACATATGCAGCTTTGAGTACAACCTTGCCCTCTTCCCGTACCTTGATGTGAATAGCGTCGAGCATAACCATAGCATAGACGCTCTCAAGAGGCCGTTCCTGCCATTCTCTGAGCACGGGAATAATTTTGTCAGTGATCCTTGACACCGTTGTATCATCAATTTCCATCCCATAAATTTCATTTACTGTCTTCTGGATATCGCGGGTTGATCAGATCCTGTATCACGGTGTTACCGCGTTCTTTTCTCGCCATGGTAAAAACCTCCTGAAAGTGATAAGTATTTAATATAACCTATACACCCTCTTAGTGGAGGTTTACACAACTTTTTCAGCACTCTCTTTCATAAACCAGGATTCCGAAGCATTTTATTCTTAATTGTTCAATTCAGTATTTAGTAAAAGTAGTTTCTATTTTATTGTTTCCGATTGTTTGTAATTTCTTTCCTGTTGGTTCTGATTTTTTTTCATTTTTCCTCTGGTTTTATTTCGTATTTAGGATTTCGAGTTTTCCTGATCGTTTTGTTTCGGATTTCAATATTGATATTTCGAATTTTTAACCGCTACTGCGTGGAGCGTGTGCACCTGGCGAACATAACCTTAAATTCAATATGAGCCTTTATTTATCGGTGCCATTTATAAATTTTGTTTTTCGTCCGGCGAACATTATGGTCAAAAACTTATAAGAATAACTACATTCAAACCTCACTGAACGACTTCACCATTTTCCCATCTAATTTCCGTTACTGAAGGTTTATCAGATGATGAATCATACTCATAAAAAATCTCTTTACCATGCTTTTTACCATCACGGTATATAACCTCAAATACTTTTCTACCACTCTCATCATAACCTATCTCAAGTCCCTCTTTAATTCCTTTATTATAAAGTTCCTCCTTGGACTTGTTACCGTTTTCATGATAAGTTATCTCTACCCCGTTTTTTTGATCTTCACTGTAAAAAACCTCTTTGCGTTTAACGCCACGGTTATTCCAGTACATTTCCTTTCCCTCTTTTTTCCCTTTTTTGTAGATTGTTTCGCGAAGTTTAATTCCGAAAGGATCCCACAATACCTCTATACCATCCTTTTCACCATTTTTATACTGGCTCTCCATCTTTTTTGCTCCATTTGGATGCCATACAGTATAGGTACCATGCGGGATAGAATCATTAGAAAAAGGCCCTTTTTTGACCGTATACCTTACATGCCCTTCATTTGTATCTTTTTCAATAAATTTCAGACTGGAACAACCACTCATCCACAAGGCAATAAACACCGCCCCTGTAATCATTACACCCGTTCGCATTGCATTCCCCTAATCACCTAAAGATCAATTTTTTCAGATCAGCCCTATAGTTTTACCATAATATATGATCATTATCAATATAATCCGGCACAATTCAGATTATCAAACATTTATCAGCTTAAACTGTTCAATTAGTTAAGCTTGCACCATTTTTTTGTTTTAACTTTGATGGTTATTTAGTCAGCGGACTAAAAGAGGCCTGATAAATAATACAATCTGTTTTCCTTATATAATATCACCTGATCACATTTTATTATATTCTAGATGATTTTATTATAAGATCGTATACTATTTTACCTATTTACCTAAATTTTATCAGTTTTTAATGATATTTAACTTTCCCGAATTGGAAACGGTTCTGAAAAATGAATAATCACCTTGGGCTCAGACTCGAATCAATCAGAAAACAGATTACAGACGCATGCGTCCGGTCTGGACGTGATAAAAATTCTGTACGCTTTATCGCTGTAACAAAAACCCATCCTGCAGAAACGCTTCAGGCTCTTATAGATCTCGGTGTTAAAGATATCGGTGAAAACCGCGTTCAGGAAATCGAACAAAAAGTACCACAACTAAAGGGCGAATTCGAAATTCACATGATAGGACACCTGCAAACAAATAAAGTT